>JAHADO010000008.1 GCA_018375265.1 Campylobacter concisus
TACCTTTACCTAGCTTATGCACGCTTGTGTCTGAAGTGACGTTTAAATTTAAACTTGCACCACCAGCTATGTCAAAACCTGCAAATTTTGCTATCTTGCTACCATTTGTGCTATTTAGCGTAAGATCTCCGCTATTTACGACGATACCGCCATGTCCTAAGTCTAGATTAGAGTTTAGCGTGATGTTTGAGCCATTTGCGCTGCTAAATATATTATCTTTATTTTGCACTAGCGCGCTACCTAGGACATTTACGCCACTTACTAAATTTTCATACTCTTTTTTATAGTCGTTAAAATCTCTTGCAGTAACGATAGAAGCGTAGTTTTTATTATCCTCAACTCCGGTTAAAACGCCTACTAAGACCCATTTTTGAGCTACCGTGTCATAGACAAAAAACCCAGAGCCACTATCTCCTGGCAAAAGCCTATTTCTAAAGCCTCTGTTTGAAGTCATAAATAGATAAACCCCGGGCTTACTTACACTTGAGTAATGACTCTTATAAACTGCAGAATACGCCACTCCTATCTCATTTACGCTTGCGCCAAGTGCGTTATTTACTATATTTTGGTGCTCAAACTCAGTAGCACTCATCACCTCAGCAAAGCCATCTGAATCGCTTTTTGGCCTTTCAAGAGCAAGTGAGCCTGTGCCAGCCTCGTATGCAAGGATGTTCTCGCCGCTAGCTCCGCCGCTATTTTTTATATCACTAAAACGATCTTCTATCTTTTTTGCATTAGCCTCATCTTTTGCTTGATCTTGGCTAGATATCTCCAAATTTGGCACATCCAAAGGATCGATCTGCCCTTCGACTATGTATTTTGAAGTGCGAAGATACGTTGTGTCTGCGCCATAAAGCTTTTGCGTAGAATTTGTCGCGTATTCATAAAGTGTGTTGCCAAACCAGCCTCTATTTTCATTAAAATTTGTAGCAGCTGAGGCAAGGAGTGTGTGATTTGCTGTAACTACAAAATTTCGCCCAAGCGCAGTAAAGTTGCCTTTATTATTTCTTGCGTTGTTGTTTGGGATCTTATTAAACGTAAATTTAGTGCCGTTTCTTTGCGTAAATTCTAGTGGAGCGTCTGTGGCTTTAAAGATGCCTTTATTTTGCGCAAGATCGAGGTAATCTCTATAAAAATTTGTCCCTATATCCATGACCTGAGCGTCTAAACAGCTACATAAAATGCTAGATAAAACAAGAGAAATGCTAAGATTATTTTTCAAGATAAACCTCCATTTTTAAGATAAATTCCATTTAAATCGCAAGAGGCATTATATACCTTTTTAAGTCTTTTGATGATTAAAATCTTAATTATTTTTTAAACGATAAATTTACTTTAGCAAATTTACCCCTGCGTTTTTTAAATTTATCTCGATTTTTAAGCTAGCATTTGGCTATAATCACTCAAATTTAGATTGCGGTCGCAATTTACATTTGCATAAATTTACCTTCAACTACCATTTTTGCAAATTTCAAAAGTCAAAATTCACAAGTTTCGCGTGCCGAAAATATCAAATTTACATTTCTTAAATCCCAAAAGGAGATTTCGTGGAATTAAAACAAACCGGTATATCACGCCGTGGCTTTTTAAAAGGTGCTTTAGCCACAGCTGCTGCTGCCACGCCACAAACGATGCTGGCTGGCTTTACGCCATTTAAGTCTGACTCGCTTCAGGTTTGGTCGTGTGGAGGCTTGTCTGAAGCTTTTAACGAGCTAAATGCCATTTACGAGTCAAGAACAGGGCACAACATCCAATACACCGGCGCCTTTGCTGGTGCTCTTGGCAAGTCGCTTTTAGCACTTCAAAGCACGACCGAGCTCTTTGGAGCAAGGGTTTTAGAGCTTTCTAAAAAACTTCGCAAAGCTGGTCTTAGCCTCCACTTTAGACCACTATGCTTTACTGACTACGTCCTAGTCGTGCCAAAAGGCAATCCAGCAGGCATTCGCGACTTAAAAGACCTTGCAGAACCAGGAGTTAGAGTGATGCTGCCTCTTAGATCATAGCCCCCTGGCAGTGGCCCAGTTAAAGGGATCTTAAAAAACTCAAACCTCACTGATGCGGTGATGAAAAACATGGTCGCAAACGGATCATGCGTCATAAATATGATGTGCGAGCTAGTTGATGGCAATGGCGACGCCTCGATCATCGAAAAGCGCCTAACAACGCACGATAGGTTTAAAGATAAGATCGAGTATATGCCCATCGACGAAAAGCTCATCCCGCCTGGACCGCTCACTTTTACACTAAATATAATGAAATATGTAAAAGATGAAAGGCTCGCAAATGACTTTGCAGACTTTGTTTGCGGCACTGAGGGTCAAGAAATTTTTGAAAAACATGGCTTTACCTCCATTTATTCAGCGCGTGGGCTAGAGCTTATAGAAAGGTTTGGTGTAAAAGATGTGTAGTAGCTGTAATAGCGCATGCTCTAATAGCAGTGCATGCGGCAATGTAAATTTAAAAAAGAAAAGCAAAAACTCTCCAACAACAAAGATAAGACGCCTAGTACAGCTCATCTTTATAGCAGGCATCGGTCAATGGGCGTATTACGGCATTTTTAGATGTCCTTTTGTAGTGCCTTTTGTAAATTGCCAAAACTGCCCTATCATCACCTGTTGGGGGCGGATCACGTCGCTGTTTTTTGGATTTTGGCTATTTATCCCAGCGCTTGTCATCCTCTTTGGCAGGGCATTTTGTGGCTGGGTCTGTCCAGCTGGCTTTGTCAATCAAATGCTTGGTAAATTTGCCTTTTTCAAGCTAAAAATTCGCAGCAAAAAGCTAATATTCGCTCAAATAGGCATGCTAATTGCCATAGCAATCAGCCTTTGGGTCTATTTCGTCTGGGGCAATCCACGCATGATGATACCTATAAGAACGAGCGATGAGTACCTAACTGCCCTCACTTTGTCACTTCGCTTTGGCGAGTGGGAGTGGGTCACACGCACGGTGATCATCATCTCGGTCATGCTAGCCTCGCTAATCGTAGCCAACCTTTGGTGCCGTTTCGTCTGCCCATCAGGTGGCGTGCTTGAAATTTTGCGTAAATTTTCGATCTTTCGCGTCTATAAAACAAGTGCTTGTGACGACTGCGACGCGTGCTTGCGCAAGTGCGAGATGGGGACAAGACCTGATGAGATAAACTGCACAAACTGCGGAGACTGCCTCAATGTCTGCCATGCAAATGCCATTAAATTTGGAAGGAAAAAGAGCTAATGATCTTTCGCACCAAAGCTGATCTAGATAACCACCCATGCTTTAACAAAAAGGCCTCCGCTAGCTACGGACGCGTGCATCTGCCAGTAGCCCCGCGCTGCAACATCCAGTGCAACTTCTGCAACCGCATATATGACTGCGCTAATGAAAATCGCCCTGGCGTGACGGCAAAGGTGCAAACGCCAGATGAATCGGTGAAATTTCTAGAAAAGCTCTTTAAATTTAGACAAGACATCTCAGTCATCGGCATCGCTGGACCTGGCGATCCGATGTGCGATGCTGACAAGACGCTAGCGACCTTTGAAAAGTGCAAATCCCACTTCCCAAATGCCCTGCTCTGCCTCTCGACTAATGGCTTAGCACTGCCTGAGCATGTGGATGAGATCGTGCGCCTTGGCGTGAGCCACGTGACAGTGACGGTCAATGCCGTGACGCCAGATGTTGGCTCAAAGGTCTATTCGTGGGTGAGATATGAGGGTAAAAACTACTACGGCGAAGAGGCTGCTAGGATACTGCTAGCGCGCCAGGACGAGGGCATCCGCAAGCTAAAAGAGGCTGGCATGCTAGTAAAGATAAACACCGTAGTCATCCCTGGGGTCAATATAGACCACGTCCAAAGCATCTCGACAAAGGCAAAGCAGTGGGGAGCTGACATAATGAACTGCATGGCGATGATACCGGTGCATGACACCCCTTTTGAAAATTTAAAGTCCCCTTCAACCGATGAGATCCACCGTATAAGAAGATCAATAGGCAGTGATATAAATCAAATGACGCATTGCAGTAGGTGCCGCGCTGATGCGTGCGGGAAGCTTGGCAAAAGATAACGATAAAAGGCACTAAATTTAGTGTCTTTTTGGTTTTTAGTTTTTTGCTCGCGCGACCTTTGGTTTTTCTTGTGTGGCTCGTGGCTTGTGTGTCTTGCAGCTCTTGGTTAAATTTTGTAAAGCTTGCTAGATATCAAAGTTATAAAAAAGCATATAAAAGTGCAATTAATTCGTAGTTAAAGTGGCGAAGTGGCGAAAATTTCTTTACATTACTTTGCAAAACATCTTTTTACAAACTCTTTTTAAGCTCTTTAAATGGGCTTAAATCAGATATCTTAATACTTTGCTCAATATTCATCTATCTCATAGCTTTGATAGTTTTGTGCTTGTGAATAGACGTCATTTTATGCGAAATTTAAATTCACTCTTATATTTGTTTTTCTCTTGCGTAAATTTTATCTTGGCAAACTACCTAAATTTATGCTTGTTTTAAATTTACAAGCTCAAATTCTGCCCAAAATTCGCTTCCAGCTCCAGCTTCGCTTTTTACGCCAAGCTTTGCGCCATGAATTTTAGCGATATTTGCAGCGATGGCAAGACCAAGGCCGCTGCCTGTGTTTTGGCTTTTGTTTCTTGAACTTTCAACTTGATAAAATTTATTCCAGATTAGCTCGATGTCTTTTTTAGAGATGCCTAAGCCATCGTCTTTTACAGACAAAAGTGCGTGCGTTTTTGTGAGGGTTAAATTTAGCTCGATCTTAGCTTTTGCAAATTTTAGAGCGTTACTTAAAAAGTTATCCACCAGCCTTGATATCATCAGCTCATTGCCTAAAATTTGGACATCTGACGCTATCAAGTAGCTAAAATTCAGCCCCCTAGCGTTTGCTAACTTCTCATAGTCGGTAGCTAAATTTTGCAAGATAGAGCTTAAATTTATGCGCTTTAGCTCCAAATTTCTGCCAGCTTCCAGTCTTGAGAGCTCCAAAATTTGATCTATCAGCGAGGTTATCTTTCTTGACTGCCTAGAGATGACCTCCAGCGACTCCTTGGCCTCGTCCAAATTTTGCGCATAGCTCGCAGCGTAGTCGCTCTCAGCCATGATGACAGATAGCGGTGTTCGCAGCTCGTGCGAGACGTCTGATGTGAGCTGTTTTTCGCTTTGATAGACCTTTTCAAGGGAGTCTAGCATCTGGTTAAAAACGCTTGCGAGCGCGTGCAGCTCGTCTTTGCCAGCAGGCAGGTCTATGCGCTTTGAAAAGTCCCGACTACTGCCTATCTCAAGCGCAGTTTTTGACATCGTAGCGACTGGCTTCATCGCGTTTTTTATCGTTTTATAGCCGCCGTAAAGCACAAAGAGAAACAAAACCGGCACAAAAACGCCAAGTGCTAGTAAAAATAGCCCCTCTTTTTTAAAAAATTTCTCCGCATTTATCACGCCTCTGATCCAGACACCTTTGCCTTTAGCTGCAATATCGTAGTAGTAAAAGCGGTTTTCGCCGTTTTCAAAAAGACGGATCGCACCACTATTCATTTTAAGTGAAATTTGAAAATGTTTTGGCGCTAGACCACCGATCACATCGCCTTTTGCGTTATATTTTATAAAAAATATCCCATCATCGTATGGCTCAAACTCATCCATATCATTGGCTATTTTGGTAACTGATTTGGCTAGCTTTTTTTGGCTCACATCCTCAAAAACCTCATCCGCCACGACCGCCGAGATAGCAATGAGAGCCGCCACGATAACGATGATAAAAAACGAGTACCAAAGCGTTACGCGCGCCGTTATAGGGATGTTTGCGAGAACTTGCTTAATCCTTAACAACATAACCAAGCCCTCTTTTAGTCTGGATCACCTCGCACTCACCAAGCTTTTTTCTTATGTTTTTTATAAGCACGTCGATGACGTTTGAGCCGCCCGTGTAGTCGAAGTCCCAGACGTGCTCTTTGATCTGGTCGCGAGTTAAAATTCTGCCCTTGTTTAGCATCAAAAACTCTAAAATTTCATACTCTTTGCCAGTTAGCTCGATCTGCTCGCCGCTAAATTCGACTGACTTTTTAGAAAGGTCGATCTTTAGCTCGCCTGCGCAAATTTCACTAGCCACGTTGCCGCTGTTTCGGCGAATGAGCGTGCGCACTCTAGCTAGCAGCTCCTTAAAGTCAAATGGCTTGACCAAGTAGTCATCCGCACCCGCGTCAAGCCCCTTTACAACGTCGTCCACATCGTCCTTTGCCGTTAGTATCAGCACAGGGGTCGCTAGCTTTGCGGCGCGCGATCTTTGCAAAAATGTAAGTCCGTCCATCACCGGCATCATCAGATCAAGCACGATAAGATCGTAGTGCGCGACGGCGGTAAAGTCCATCGCCTCCTCGCCGTTAAACGCGCTATCTACGCTATATCCGTTTTTCTTTAGGTGCCTTGTGATGATGCTATTTAGGTCCATTTCGTCCTCAACGACTAAAATTTTCATCCCTGCCTTACCTGCCTCACGTAGTTTTGCCAGCTATTTTATCAAATTTGGCTTTTTATTTTTAGATTTAAAATTTCGCCATTTGTTGCGCCTATCTTAAAATCATATAAAAAGCCGTTAAATTTAGCCCTTGCCTCATAAAAATACTCCGCTCCAAGTGTGCCAAAACTTTGTTTTTTAGCTAGATAGATCGGCGAAAACTCCACCTCTTCTGGCTTTGTTTTTAGACGGTCAATGATAAGCTCTTTAACTCTTTCTGGCAAGATGTGAGCTAGCCCTTCAAATTTGGCCTGCTCTTCATTTATCTTTGATAGCTCTGCCCTTTGCGCCTCGTCTTTTAGGCAGTTTGAAGCGTTTAATAGCCACACTCCAGCCTTGCCTGAGTAGATGAGCGCATCCGCTACGCCTTGAAGCGAAAGCTCAAACGCTTTTTTAAATAAATTCTGAGCTTTGCATTTTGAGGTAGCTTGACTTAAAATTTCTGCGCTACTGCTTTCTTCACTAGGATTTTTATCTAAATTTTCAGGGCTTTGCTCGCTCTTTCTTAAATTTTCGTAACTATTTTTATTAGCAGTATTTTCACTTAAATTTTCTCTCGCGCTTTGGCTAAAATTTTCGTTCAAATTTTTCTCTAAACCCTGCTCGCCAACGTTATCGTTTAAATTTTGCTCTAAATTTTTACTCATCTTTTTCACCTTTATAAAATTTAACGCCCAAAAAGGGCGCTGGATCACTTTATATAGTTGCCGATTATCTCGCCATTTTGAGCGTTTATGATCACTTTTTTCTCGATCCTGTCGCGCTTAAGCTCTACTTTGTATATCCAAGCACCATTTTTATTATCAAGCTCTGCCTCATCAAGGCTCCAGCCAGCCTCGAGTGCTTGAGCTTTAGCCACAGCCTCGTCGATGCTAAGAGCAAATTTTGAAAAATCTACCGCTTCGTTCGGCAAGATGTGTTTTTTATTTTTATTCTCTACTTTAACGATCTGACCGCTGTTAGCATCGATCTTGATATCTTGTTTGACGCCGTCTTTAAAAGACTCTATCTTATAAAATGTCACGCCCTTTTTGACGTTCATCTCGATATCTTTGACGCTTGAGCCTGGGAAGTTTTTCTCAGCTATATTTAAAGCCTCTTTTGATGTGATGGCTGCTTGCAAACTTGTTGCCCCCAAAACTGCTGCTAGAACTGCTACACCTAATACCTTTTTCATTTTTGATCCTTTTATTTTTGATTTCCAACTTTCGTTTGGATGAGCGCATTATAAAAGTCTTAAATGAAGCTAGGATGAATGAAGGAAAATTTATTTTAACTTCGCCTAAAGCCGAATATATAATCATTTTTTGACAGCAAAGTAAAATGATATACTTTGAAATAGCAATAAAACTGAGGGGAAATAAAGGGGAAAAATACAAAAAATAAGAAAACTTAAAGTTCTTAAAACATCGTTAAAACCGGGGTTTAAAAGGATTTTCGAATATAAATGGCTCCGGATGCTGGGTTCGAACCAGCGACCAAGTGATTAACAGTCACCTACTCTACCGCTGAGCTAATCCGGAACACTTAAAAGAAGTCGTATTATAGTTAGCAATCATTTAAAAATAGCTTAAATAACTAAAGAATAGAGAATTTATATTAAAAATAATTTAGGGGCAAAGCGCCCCCTAGTTTTAGTAAAGGCCAAAAGTTCCGTCTGTTCTTTTGTAAATGACGCGCATTTTGGCATCGACATCGTTAAATACGTAAAATTGTTTATCGCTTGATTTTAGTTTATCAAGCGCTTCTTCTACCTCAAGAGGTTTGTAAATTTCAAGCTCCATAGGCACGATCTCCTCGACACCTTCAATCTTTTCTTCGCCTATTCTCGAGCGAAATTCTTTATCATCAGCCTTGCCTTTTACTGTAAATTTCTTATCGTGCTCTCTTCTTAAAACTTTTGAAGCCTTTTCGATAGCAAGATCTATTGCCGCATAGAGATCTTTATCTTTTTGGCGGACGACTATCGTGTCTTTGTGAGCCATATTTAGAGAAAATTCTGCATTAAAGCCCTTTTTACCTTGCTTTTCGTCTGCTCCTACTACGCATCTTGCTGAGATGATGTCAAGGTTGTACTTGCCAAGGGTGTCAAAAGCGTCTTGGATGTAGTTTTTGATGGGCTCTGTTAGCTCAAATTGTTTTCCTACAATGCTTATGTTCATCGCAATCTCCTTTATAGAAAGTGAGATGATTATAACACGACGAAACTAAAAGCAAATTAAAGTAAAATCTTTATAAAATTTTAAAGTTTCTGAAGAGTTCGTTTGTGAAAATTTATAGGATTTGAGGCTTTTCCTGGTTTTGAGCTGACAAAGACATCGAGCATTATCGTGCCTTGATTTGCTCCTTTTACTATCACAGCATCTTTGTTTTTGCAAGCTTCACCCATATCGCCAAAGTATTTTACATATACTTTAAAGGTAAAAAGATCACCAAATTCGCCAGCTATTGGATTATGCTCGTCGCCAAGGCAAACTGCTCCAGTTTTATAAAAGTCATTGCTTATGATAGCTAGCATGGCGTATTCAGTCGCTGCGCGAGCCACTAGCTCGCTTTGCTCTCTTAGGTAAATTTCACTATTTTGTTTAACTGAAGTGCTAGCGATCGAAAGAGCTAGCATACAAATAGAGCTTGCGATCACCACAAAAAATATCGCTGCAATGAGCGTAAAACCTCGCCTCATCAATAAACCGCCTTTGACTTGCAGATGGTTATCTCTGAGTTTTTTGCCCTCATGCAAAGTTTTAGCACGATGACGCCATTTTTTTCAGTAAAGACAAACCTAGTAACGTTTTTAGCAAGGATTGCCTTTTCGCCGTTTGGTTTATATTTTTCTCCCATCCATGGGCGGTAGTCATAGTATAAATTTAGATCAAAGACGCCGTTTGCTGCATCTTTTGGATCAGCGCTTTGCTCTGGCACTATGGCATTTGCTGTGTAGGCTAGATGATACTGCTCTGAAATTTGCTTTCCACCAAAACCCGAAATTTCTAGCGTATTTCCATCAGTGCTTTTTACACCAACTTTTGCTATGTCTAGACTGACAGGCACAGTTCCGTTGCTATAGCCAAAAGAGCTTTGCACATTGTAATAAACATCAGAAAATATCGCTACAACGCCGCCATCTTTATTTTTAAAATCAACACAAGTAGCATTTGTATCTTCCCTACAAGTTAGATCTTTTATGGTTTCAACAACTTCGGTAGAAAAATTACTTCCAGGACTTATAAGACCAGTTGCTGGTGAGCTCTTAGCAAGATCCGCATAGCCACTATATCTGCCTGCTTTATTACCAGAAGGCACATCGTTAAAAATTTCATACGCATAGGGGATAAATTCTAAAATTTCATACTCGGCATTTAAATTTACCCCGCTATCGTTTAGCGCCAAAAAAGCTCCATCAGTTTTTCTAGCAATCACGCTTGGCTTTATGCGGTGCTCTAACCTCTTTGAAATTTGCTCCAGTGCGATCTCCGTTTGCGTCTCGAGCTCATTTACTGTCCTTGTTTGAAAGTAGTTTGAGTAGATGTTCATTATGGCGTTAAAGCTCATCATAGCGATGATACCAAGCACGACGATGACAACTACAAGCTCAAGAAGCGTAAAGGCTCTTTTCATTTCCACGCTTTCGTATTTAGCGAGCCACCCTCGCCTAGGTTAAAAGCATAAGCTCTTAGCACCGATGTCGTCTCTTGTTTTGTGTTGTTTTTATATGAAGTAGCAGTTACAATTATCTCTTTTACGTCACTGTTGTCTAGCCCTAAATTTGGCTTAAACCAGCCATTGCTCTCATTCACAATTACATTATAGTCTGAGCCAACTATATAGTCTCTGCTTTGATTTGCCGTGTTTAAATTTTTATTTTTTGTTTTGTAATAATCCACAGACCTCACTGCCGTATCAGGTGCTAGATCTGATGAGTTTGTATAGGCAAAAACTCTATGCCCATCGCCTGTTATTTTGTTTATCTTATAAAATTCGTTTCTATGATCACCTGGCTTTAAGATGATAGGAAAAAAGTAGGCCGTCTCAGCGCTACTGCCGCCGATGTTTGTCGAGACCTTGATGACCTTGTCGCTAAAAGGAGCTTTTAAGATAAGCCCCATATAGGTCTTAGCATTCATCAAGCTCTCTTGCGTAACCGCCTTTTGATTTAGCTCAGATGTGGTCTTTAGTACAAGCGGTATCGATGTGCTGATGATCGCCACAATGACTATCGAGAGGATAAGCTCTATAAGAGAAAAGCCTCTTTTTACCAAGAAATTCTCCTATTTGTCTTATCGCTTAGATCGTTAAAGTTATTTTCGCCGCCTACGACATTTCCTACGTCACCTTTACTAGAGCCACTTTTTAGGGTCTTGCCAGCCCAGTCGCCATTTGGCACGAGAAATCTCAGCGTAAAATCATTTGTCGCCGCATCTTTATCAAATTCATTATATATGAGCCAGTTTTTTGTATGCATCTTGGCTATATCTGTAACTGCTAGGTTATTTTTTACATAAATGTAGCTTATGCCATCACTAAGAGCTGTCTCTTTGGTTGTATCTCGCATAGTGTGATTTGAAAATTCGTATCTATCTACATTGCCGTAACTAGCATCGTGAAGAGGATTTACATACCATGAGTGCGTACCTGCAAACTCCTCCCAGCGAGCGCTTGATCCTGGCTTTTGCAACATAAATTTACTCTCGTCGCAGCCGTTGCAATACACTCCGTAGTAAATTTTTGCCTTAAAGCCAGTGTTTGGCCCCTCATAGTAAGGTGCGTATGTCCTAGCGTAGTAAAATTTCGCCGATGTTTTTGTGGTTGGCTTTTTGTAGTTATCTCCCTTTGTTTTATTTCTACTACTTTGTTCCTCAGCCAAGCTTTCAAAAGTGAATATATCACTTGTCACCTCAAAAGGATTTTTGGCTACATTTTTTTCGCGCGCGAAGTTAAATTTTAGACTTACATCAGCATAGCCGTCACTTCCAAATGCCTCTTTCTTAACACTATAAGCTCCATCATGTGGAGATAAATTTACCTTTTTTACAAGTGCATTAGGATTGCTATCATCAAAAAATATTATTTCACTATTTAGCTTGTTTAGCCCAGCAGCATCACTACTTAACTTTGAGCCACTATTATCAGTATATTCAGCTATGATCTCTCCTGCTTTTATTTTAAATGTTGTATTGTTTGCATAGCAACCATTTTGGTAAAGAAGTGCTGGATTGTCATTAAAAAGTCTTGCTCTTACTTTAAAACTTAAAGTTGGCGATGGGGCTTCTTTTTCGTTTGCAATATAACTAATACCGCCTCCCAATATCTTAAAATCGCTTACCTCAAGGTCTTTTGGTGCAAAATTAAATTTATGCTGATTAAAATTTATATCACAACCAAATTTGCCATCCCTATCCTCTTCATTATAACTCTTACCAAGTGCGCAGTCACTGTCTTGCTGTGTTGCTTTTTGATCTACCTTTGTATAGCTAGCATCCCTTACATCAAAGTACGCTTCACCTATATCAGAAAAAGAAAATCCACTATCATCATCGCTTGTAGATCCAAGCTTGCTTATAATCCCTATGGCTTTATCAGGATCATTAAAACTTACTTGAAGCTGATCGCTACTTCCATCACTTATAGCTGTTGGCAAGACGCAATCACTTGTGCCTTTTTTTACTGAAGCAAGTAGTACTTTATCGGTTGTGCTATCAGCTTTTAAGGTGTTTGTATAGCCATTTGCCAAACCACCATTTGCGTCATAAGCTCCAAGAGCGATCTCACTGTAGCTTTTGCCACCTATTAAAGTTTTGTCCGTATAGGCCGAATTTGTAATCGCATCATAAAGACCAAATGTTGCTGGCCTTACTGCAAAACTATCAAAAGCAGCACATTTTTCATCGGTTAAATTTGTGATTTTATTTTGATAGCTAAGCTTTACATGTAAGTCAGGATATGGTCTTGGCACGGTCACTCTTCTTGTGATAGTGTGAGTTGAAGTAGTAAAGTGCAAAGTCTCAGCTGGTATGACTGATTTATCAGAACTACAATCAGTCACTAGCTTTAATGTCACATCAGTATTTGAGTCAGGCGCCTTTAGAGTACCATCAGTCTTTTTGTAGTTTGAGATAGTGATATCAAAAGGCTTATTTGCTATCTTTGTATAAAGCTTGTTTTTAAAATTCCCACTTGGATCATTTGCTTGACTTCTTGGATAAAAGTCATTTTCCTCTTCATTAACGATCTTTAAGTCGTAATTCGTTGGTACACACTCTTTAATCCTGCCATTATATTTTAACCCTATAGAAGCATTTTCAAATTCAGCCTCATATTTTGTCTTTTTATATTCTGAATTTAGTATCCCAACAAATTTTAATCTTGCAAAGTTTCCTGAATCATGCGCAAGCGTTCCACCAACTCCGGTACTTGCATTTTTGCCTATTACGTATTTTAATGTATTACCTATGATTTGAACACGATCCCCACTATCTTGTAATACTTGACAATTATTATATTGAGAATCGCTTGGTCCAGATGTATTTATCTGAAGGCAACTTGAGCTAGGTTTATAACTTATAAATTTAGGATCAAAATTTATCTTTAAAAAAGCATTATTTGCATCTTCGTGACCTTTATTTTGTATGGTTACAAGCGTTTTAAGTTCAGTTCCAGTTTTTACTTTTCTTGCTTTATTTGTGTCATTATCTCCTTTAACAGCAACATCCACCCATTTTTTTGCAACACTATCCCATATCTGAAGTTGCTCTGTATAACAAACCTCAGGATCGTATAGTGTAGTAGAGAAAGCAACCATACCGATATTTAACCTATCGCCTTGAGTATTTCCAGATACATTTGAAGCAGTTGCTTCAAACTGCATATCAACTCTGCTTTGTTTATTTGACATAAAATTTGATATATCAAAGATATCTAGATCCATTTGACTGTTAAATTTTTTATCAACATTAGCCAGATAGCCAAACCTTGTGATAGAAGAGTTAAATTGATTATGGCTTGGGTTACCTACTGAGTTTGGATCAGATGGATTAGCTCCTGAAGTGAGGCTTTGAAAAGTTCCATCGTTCTTCTTTATCATCACATCTTCGCCTGTTATCTCCTTACGTCCACCAAAGCCCATAAAAGCAAGGCTTGAATTTACAGTGCCTGCAGTCGGAGTATAAAAGTCATCAAATGTTAAATTTAGTTTTGTATTTTGTATAGTTTGAGTTGATGTCGTCCTCGTTCTTTTAACAAAAGGTGAGATATTTGACATGCCGCTATAGATATTTACAGCTTTTGGCTTAATCCTGCCTTCATCCTCTTCACCAAAGTCATAAACTATAACCAAACTCCAGCCGCCATACTGTGAGACAACGTAGCTAATACTCCAGTCACCATCAGCGTACAAAGCTGTACCATGAGCTACCTTTGCGTCTTGCTCTTGTGCATCTATCGTGACTTTATAGTCTCTTGGAGTAGTTTTTTTGATAGTTGCTGCTATACCTCCAACTGCAAAAGTCCTACCAGCATCACTCTTGCCAAGACTAGCCTTAACAAGATCAGTCACATCGGCGCTCGCCTGATAAGTAAAGTACATACCACTTCTTATGCCAACAGTTGATTTTGCAGCATTGCCATCTTTATCAGGGTGAAGCGGTATAGTATATTTTGCATCGCAACCACCAGTATCATCAGGGTTATTTGGATCTTTGCAGTATTTATAATATGTATCGCGTGTTACGGCATTTGGATTATAAGGAGTAAAAGAGCTATCCCATTTTACATCTTCCTCATTAGCCTTTACAAGATGCACTAATCCATCAGGGGTTTTAAATTTAACACTAGTATAGCCAAAGATATTTTCATACATAACATTTAGCAGTCCTTTATCTTTTTTCCACTCATCATAAACTGCTCCACCCCAGTAAAGCCTGGCGTATTTGATCTTTGTCTTATCTATATTTTTTCGCTCATATTCACTTTTATCTTCAAATTTAAAAGTAGCGCGAGATGAATTTGGAAATTTGCTAGTGCCAAGACCCGGCTCTTCATTAACATATCTTTTTTCTATTACTTGAGAAGTGTTTGCACTAGGATCATCTGCTGTGCCACTTAGCGATGGTTCAAACTTAAAGCCATTTACTCTTGGCACGATGACGCTAGCACCGATAACATCCATGTCGCCGATAACCCTTATAAATTTATCTCTTTTTTTCATTTGGTTGCTATCGTTTAAATTTTTATAGTAACTCACATCCCTATATCCACTTAGGATTAATACTCTACCATTTACTACATTTGGAGTTTCTGGATAAACAGCTCCAGTATCCTGACTAGCGCCTACACAGTGTCTAATGTTGTCATAGTCGATCCTACAAACAATGCCTGCACCGCAAGCTGCCTGTTCAGCAGTAGTACATGCTCTAACAGTGCTTGGTAACTCAAGAGCATCAGGATCAGTATCACCAAAAACATAGATAAAAGATAAAAGAATAAAAAAAAGAATTTTCAAATTACAA
>JAHADO010000424.1 GCA_018375265.1 Campylobacter concisus
GACTAAATAAATTTTGCTTTTTCAAGATGATCTCATCGATCTTGTCATAATCCGCCACGCCGGTAAAGAGATCGACCTCTGGTAGCTCTTTTATAAGCTCATCTTTGTAGCGCTGCATAAGACAGCCAGTCACTACTAGCAAAGAGCCATTTTTACGAGCTTCGTGCATCTCAAGTATGGTTTGGATGCTCTCTTCTTTGGCAGATTTGATAAAGCCGCAGGTATTTACTATGATGACGTCGGCGTCGCTGATATCGTCCGTGATATCGTAGTTTTGCAATCTGCCAAGCATGATCTCTGAATCAACTAAATTTTTATTACAACCAAGCGAGATTAGATGAAGTTTTGGCATTTTTAGATCCAGATGTTGTCTATTAGCCTAGTTTTGCCAACATAGGCGGCTACTAAGATGATGGTATTGCCTTTTTCTACCTTTGAAATTTCATTTAAATTTCTATCCGTAACCGCGACGTAATCAACTTTGAGTGGCTCTAAAACCTCAAGCATATTTGCCTTGATCTCGCTTGCGTCTTCTTCGCCGTTTTGGATCAAATTTCGCGCTTTATTTAGCGATCTTGAAAGCCTTAGCGCGTTGCATTTATCTTCGTCGCA
This sequence comes from Campylobacter concisus, assembly GCA_018375265.1. Lineage (GTDB taxonomy): Bacteria > Campylobacterota > Campylobacteria > Campylobacterales > Campylobacteraceae > Campylobacter_A > Campylobacter_A concisus_AB. The sequence goes on from JAHADO010000424.1 coordinate 613, forward strand.
GATATAGACGTTTCTGCTTGAAAGTGCTAGGCCGTCTGGCTCTCTAACGAGATCGCAAGCCACACGCTCGATGGTTAAGAAAAATGTCTTTATCATATTTTGCACGATGATGAGCTGCTGGGTGTCTTTTTTGCCCATATAGACGCTATTTGCACGAGTTAGGCGAAGTAGCTTGTTTAGCACTCTTAAGACGCCATCAAAGTGCCCAGGCCTAGTTTTGCCCTCTAAGATGGCTGAAAGCTTCTTTGGAGCGACTATGAGCGGCTCATCTTCAAAGTAAAGCTCTTTTTCGTCTGGTATAAAAATAGCGCTAACGCCATTTTGCTCGCAAATTTGGATGTCGCTTTGCTCTTTTCTTGGGTATTTGTCCAGATCTTCACCTGGTAAAAACTGAGTTGGATTTACAAAAGTTGAGACGATGCTTATCTCATTTTCGCTCACACATTTTTTTATAAGACTAACGTGTCCGTTGTGAAGTGCGCCCATAGTCGGGACAAAACCGATCTTGCCGCTTGCATTTTGGACAAAATTTTCAAGTTCGTTTATAGTTCTTATGATCTGCATATTTGACTCTTTTTATCTAAATTTTAACCTGGCATTGTAACAAAAAAGGATTAAAAGGGCGTAAATTTAAATATGTAAGCAACTTTTGGCTAAAATCGGCAAAAATTTATGGAGAAAAACTTGGATAGTTACGAATACAACGAGCTTTTAAAGAAGCTACAAACAAAAGTTGAAAACATAGGCTCTATCGTAAAGCCTGACGAGATAAAGGCTAGGCTAA
>JAHADO010000425.1 GCA_018375265.1 Campylobacter concisus
TTAAAGAAAGTGCAAGTGCAAATGCGATGCGCTGCGTCTGACCAGAGCTTAGCTCAAAGTGGCGCTTGTCTAAAAATTTCTCATCAAGTCCCACAAGAGCGAGTGCTTCGCTAGTTCGCTCATCAAATTCGCTTAGTAAATTTCTACTTTTTAAGATGACTTTGAAATTTTCTCTAACGCTTCTTTTTAAAAGGGCAGGCTCAGGCAGCAAAACGCAAATTTTACGCAGCATTTCAAGGCTTGGTCTATTTTCTCCCCAAAGTGAAATTTCGCCGCTATCTGGGCTTTGCAGGCGCGAGAGTACTCTTATTAGCGTGCTTTTGCCACTGCCATTACTGCCCATTAGAGCGGTTATCTTTTTGGTATTTATATCAAGGCTTGGGATATTTAGGATCTCGCTTTTGCCGTAGCTTAGGTGTAAATTTCTTATCTTTATCAAAATTTGCTCCTATTTATCTAGTTTTTTGAGCGCAAAGATCGCTAAATTTACTAAAAATGCGATAAATATCAAAACCATGGCAAGCGCTATACCCATGGCAAATTCGCCCTTGTTCGTCTCAAGCGAAACGGCTGTGGTGATCGTTCTAGTAAAGTACTTGATGTTGCCACCTATCATCATCGCAACGCCCACTTCAGCCACGATCCTGCCGTATGCGGTGGCGATGACGACCATGAGGGCGTAGCGTAGCTCATAAAGCACACAGCAAACTAGCTTTGCCGGTGCAAGGCGTAAATTTAGGATAGTTAGATAGTGCTTTTTCTCCATATTTTCAACCACGCTTGCGGTAAGCGAGATGATGATAGGAAGTGCGAGCACAAACTGACCTAGCATGACTGCTTTTAGTGTAAAGAGTAAATTTAAGCTGCCAAGCGGGCCGTTTCTAGTGATAAATGCGTATAAGATAAGACCGATCGCAACTGTTGGCATAGCAAGAGCTGTGTCGCTTAAAAGGCGTAAAATTTTTCGGCCCCTAAAGTCATAAAAGCCAAGCATGAAACCAAGCGGAAAGCCAACAAGAACAGCAAAAAGTATCGACACGCTTGATGTGTAAAGAGTAGCCTTGATGGCTGAATATGTTTCAAGATTGCCGTTTAAAAGTAGATTAAAGGCTTCTGCAAAGCCATTAAGTAAAAAATCCAATTATTCTTTCCTAGCATATTTCTTAAGATTATTTTAAATGTGCTATAATATCACAATTTTTTTTAAAGGAGAAAAATGAAAAAGATTATCTTAGGCTCACTAGCAGCCGCAGTTTTGGCGTTTGGCGCTGACAATGAACTAATCATGGCGACTACAACAAGTACAGACAACACTGGCTTGCTTGATGCGATCTATCCAGCTTATAAAGCAAAAACAGGTGTTGATATAAAATGGACAGCTGTTGGTACA
>JAHADO010000426.1 GCA_018375265.1 Campylobacter concisus
CTTAAAAGCGTTGATTTACCAGCACCGCTGTGTCCCACGATAGCAAAAATTTCACCCTTTTTAACCTCTAAATTTACATCAAAAAGGATCTGCGTATCACCATAAAATTTGCTTAATTTCTCTATTTTTATCACTATTTTTCTCCAAGAGCTTCTAGCTCTTCGCACACTTTTTTAAATTTAGCCTCAGCGCTCTCTAGCGCCTCTTTGTTTGTCTCTATGACCTCTTTTGGTGCGTTTGCAACGAAATTTTGGTTATTTAGCATGCCTGAGAGTTTGGCTATCTCTTTTTCAAGCTTTGTCTTTTGAGACCTTAGCCTTGTGATGATACCGCTCATATCAAGCCCTTCAAGCGGGACAAATGCCTCTAAATTTTCGCTCACATCTCTTATTGAGTTTTCGATCTTTTCATTTACAAAGCCGATCTCTTCGCATTTTGCAAGCAGCTTGATATACTCTTTAACCTCGTTGAGATCTATTTTTTCATTAAATTTAACAAAGGCTTTTGCGATCTTTGAGTTGCCAAGATCTATGGTCGCTTTTGCACGGCGAATAGCCACGATCGCTTCGATAACTAGCTCAAATTTCTTCTCAACCTCTAAATTTCGCTCTTTTACCTCTGGATAACTCATCACCATTATTGACTTTGCATTTTCAAGCTGTGTGCCGCTAAGCTCTTGAAATAGATACTCCGAGAGAAACGGCATAAAAGGATTTAGTAGTTTCATCGCCTCTTTAAATATACTTCCAAGCTCTTTTACGCTCGCTTTATCAGCCTTGCTAAGCTCGATGCCCCAGTCGCAAAACTCATCCCAAAGGAATTTATAAAGTGTGTTTGCAGCGTCATTGAATCGGTAGGCGTCGATGTTTTCGCGCACCTCTCTTACGCACTCGTTAAAGCGGCTATTCATATAAATCCCAAGCTTTGTTTGAAGCTTGATATCCTCTAAATTTGGAAATTTACTCTCATTTAGCATGAGGTATTTGCTCGCATTATAAAGCTTGTTGGTGAAATTTCTTACCTGCTTCATCTTGGCGTCACTTAGCTTGATGTCGCGTCCTTGAACGGCTAGAAGCGTTAGTGTAAAGCGCAATACATCGGCGCTATACTCATTTATGCTATCAAGCGGGTCGATAACGTTGCCAAGGCTTTTGCTCATCTTTCTGCCAAACTCATCTTTTACAAGCGCATGCAGGTAGATGTCGTCAAATGGCAGCTTGCCAAGGGCATTTTCACCCTGAAACATCATCCTAGCAACCCAGAAAAATAATATATCAAAGCCTGTTATAAGAAGGTTATTTGGATAAAATTCAGCCAAGTCGCCTTCAAACCATTTTACATTTTTTAGCTCATTTTCATTGCCCCAGCCAAGCGTGCTAAATGG
>JAHADO010000427.1 GCA_018375265.1 Campylobacter concisus
CAAAAGTACTGCGTCTGGTGCAGCTCTTGACAGACCACGAGATCAGCGCCACCTTTTTTTGCCTCAGCTATTAGCTCAAGTGTCTTTGCGATGGTCGCTTCTTTTGTCCCTTTAAATTCTTGTTGAAGTAGTGCTACTTTCATCTCATTTCCCTTCTTTGTCGTTGTATGGGTCTAAATGTGTGGTTATCTGCCACGAATAATCCCTAAATTTCTCTCTTATCTCAGCTTCAAGCGAGTCAGCCACCTCGTGCGCGTCGTAAAGCGAGATATCTTTGTCAAAAACCAAGTGCAGCGTTAAAAATATGGTATTTGCGCTCTGTCTTGTGTTTAGGTAGTGAAAGTCTGAAATTCTATTCTTTGCCTTTATCATCTTGATGATCTCAGCTGTGACTTCAGTGCTTGCTGCGTGATCTAGCAAGACACCAAGGGCGTCTTTGCCAAGACTGATCGCGCTTTGAGCGATGTAGCCACTTATCACGATACCAAAGATCGCATCTATCATCACAAATCCGCTAAATTTAATGATAAGCAGCGAGATGTTGTCTGCTTGGTTGCTAAAATGGTCGATCTTGTAGTGCAGCGCGTCTGCTTTTATGTTAAGGTTGCCACTTTTTTTAGAAATTTGGTTTAAAAATAGCACCAAACATAGCGTCACTACGACCGAAAAGACCATCACACCAAGGCTTAAGCCAAGGTCTATCTCTAAATTTGGCTCGCTAAATTTCTTAATGCTCTCATAAAAGATAAAGCCTGCCGCTAACACGATGATGACGCACTCAAATAGCGCTGCTAACGCCTCTAGCTTTGTGTAGCCAAAGTTAAATCTCTCATCAGCTTGCTTTCTTGACTTTCTAAGCGCAAATAAATTTAAAAGCGAGACAATAAAATCAAGCATTGAATCAATCGCCGAGCCAAGCACAGCGACCGAACCGCTAAAAAGTCCCGCCGCAAATTTCACAAGTGCGAGCAAAAAGGCGCAAGCTCCAGCTGCGATGACGGCCTTATTTTCGCCCTGCGTGCACTCCTGCTTATTTATGCGGTTAAACTCATAATCAAACGGACTTCCCAAGTTTAGGCCCTTTTGTATCTATTTTGGCTTGAGCAGTGAAGCGAGCCATTTTGACGGACAAAAACTAGCGAATTTACACCGATGATCTTTCTATCTGGCAGTGCCTTGGCAAGTAAATTTAGCACCTTTTCGTCGTTTTCGTCGTTATATGTTGGCACGATTAGCGCACCATTTATAAAGATAAAATTTGCATAGGTGCAGCCAAGCCTTTTGCCCTCATAAAATTTAGGCTTAGGTAGTGGCAGAGCAAGTAGCTTAAAGCCAGTTTTTTTAAGCTCATCCTCCATCCTTTTTAGCTCATCAAAGTGCT
>JAHADO010000428.1 GCA_018375265.1 Campylobacter concisus
TAACTCACGGCGCAAAGGTAAGCAGCTCTGGCAAGATGTATGAGAGCTTTTTCTACGGCGTCGAGCTTGATGGTCGCATAAACTACGATAGAGTTATGGATATCGCACAGATAGTAAAACCAAAAATGATCGTTTGTGGTGCTAGCGCATACACAAGAGAGATTGAGTTTAAGAAATTTAGAGAGATAGCTGACGCTGTTGGCGCGATACTCTTTGCAGACGTTGCTCACATCGCTGGCCTAGTCGTAGCCGGCGAGCATCAAAATCCTTTCCCACACTGCGACGTCGTAAGCTCAACTACGCATAAAACTCTAAGAGGCCCAAGAGGCGGCATCATCATGACAAACAACGAAGAGTACGCCAAAAAGATAAACTCTTCTATCTTCCCAGGCATCCAAGGCGGACCACTAGTTCATGTCATCGCTGCAAAGGCAGTTGGCTTTAAGCACAACCTTAGCCCTGAGTGGAAAATTTACGCCAAACAAGTAAAAGCAAACGCTAAAAAACTTGGCGAAGTGCTAATAAGCAGAGGCTTTGATCTAGTAAGTGGCGGCACTGATAACCACCTAATCCTAATGAGCTTTCTAAACCGCGAATTTAGCGGAAAAGACGCTGATATCGCTCTTGGAAATTCTGGCATAACTGTAAATAAAAACACAGTTCCAGGCGAGACAAGAAGTCCGTTTATCACAAGCGGCATACGTGTAGGTAGCCCAGCCCTTACAGCTCGTGGTATGAAAGAGGCTGAGTTTGAGCTAATAGCAAACAAGATCGCCGACGTTCTAAGCGATATCAACAATACCTCTTTACAAGAGAAGACAAAAGCTGAACTAGTTGAGCTTGCTCATAAATTTATAATCTACGATAAAGCGACATTTTGATGCAAAGTATTGATACATCTCTTATAAAGATAATAACGACCCACTACTACATCAAACGTGACACGATCGTCAATAAGATAGAGTACAAGGGTAAAATTTTCTTTGATAAATTTGAAAAGATCAACGAACCACTAACTTATAGTGTCATGAAAGAGCATGAGGAGGGCAAAGCTATAATCGCCCACTCGCTAATCAATGCAAGTGACAAGGTCGAAAATATAGTCTTTGACTACAACGGCAGAACTCCAGATAGGTTTTGGCATAGAGCGCAGCTTCTTTTAAGAGAAGAAGGCTTTATAAATTTCACAGCCTACGAGACCAAGACGCCAGGGCATTTGCACCTTTATGTGCATAAAGGTCACACTACGCTAAATGAAGCTTGCACGCTTGCAAATATGCTAAGCGCAAAGCTCTCACAAAAGTTAGCCAAAGAGTGGAGAATGTTTCCTAATCAAGATATGCCAAAAGAATTTAACATCCTAACTTTGCCATAT
>JAHADO010000429.1 GCA_018375265.1 Campylobacter concisus
TGAGTACCTAAAATAGCCGTTAGCATCGAAGCCATGATACCTATGGCCATAGTCACAGCAAAGCCTTTAACTGGGCCAGTACCATAAGCATAAAGCACAGCAACTGTTATGATGGTAGTTAAGTTTGAGTCGATGATCGCACTCATAGCGTGCTCATAGCCCTTTTGCACGGCCGTTCTTATCGCCACGCCTTCACGCAAAAGCTCACGTATACGCTCGTTTATGATGACGTTTGCATCAACTGCCATACCAATCGTTAGCACGATACCAGCCATACCAGGTAAGGTAAGTGTCGCTCCAAAAAGCGCCATGACAGCAACTAATATAACAACGTCTGCAACTAGCGCGATATTTGCAAAAATTCCAGAAATTCCATAATAAACTAACATAAATAGCACGACTAAAATAGATCCAGCAGCAAGTGCTACCATGCTTTGATTGATACTCTCTTGGCCTAGAGATGGACCGACACTTCTTTTTTCTAGCATCTTAACAGGTGCTAAAAGTGCGCCACTTCTAAGTGCGATCGCTACGTCGTGAGCCTCGTCAAGTGTAAAGCCGCCGCTGATCTGGCCGCTGCCGCCACCTATTCTTTCATTTATAACTGGAGCTGAATAGACCTTGCCATCAAGCACGATAGCAAGCCTTTTGCCGACATTTGCACCAGTAAAATCACCAAAAATTCTAGCGCCTTCTGAATTTAGTGTGAAATTTATGATCGGTAGGTTATTTTGCTGAGAAAATGCAACCTTTGCGTCAGTTAGCATCGAGCCATCAAGCACAGGGATATTTTTAACGACATATTTTACGCGATCATTTTTAGCATCTTTAAAGATCACGTCGCCATAGCTTTCAGCCTCGGCCTCGCTCATGGTATTAGCCTGATCTTGTCTTTTGTCATCAACTGCCATAAGCTGCAAGTGAGCAGCCTTTGCGATAAGATCTCTAGCTCTTTGCTCATCTTCTTCAGTCTTTATGCCAGGAAGTTCGACTAGGATATTGTCTTTACCTTGTCTAGCGACTGTTGGCTCAGCTAGACCAAACTGATCAAGTCTGTTTCTAATGGTCTCAACAGCTTGAGAGATCGCATATTCGATCGTATCAAGCCTCTCTTGCTCTGTTAGAGTGATGTGATAGTTTAGACCATCTTTTTTGATATTAAGCCCTTTTATCTCAGCAAGTGCCTTATCAACTTTTGGAGCCTCGTCACTATCAAGCAGCGCAAAATCAACACTATCTTCTTTTATCTTAAATTTATCAATAAGCACATCTTCTTTTTTAGCATAATAATTTATGCTTCCAGCGATTGACTTGATCTTAGAGTGGATGGCTTCGTTAGTTTCAACACCAAGAAGCATATGAAGACC
>JAHADO010000009.1 GCA_018375265.1 Campylobacter concisus
AGCGTTTTAAAGAATTTCTTAGCTAAGGATAAGGCGTGATAAGTCCTTTTATAATGATAGCCATCGGCGCGCTCTTATGCGTGGCTGAGCTTATGCTATTTTCTTTTTATCTGCTCTTTTTTGGCGTCGCTTTTATCATCGTTGGAGCGGTAAATTTTGGCTTTAGTTTTGAGTGGAGCTTTCAAATTTTAGCTGTCCTAGTGCTTGCCTTTATCTTGCTTGTGCTCTTAAAAGCGCCGTTAAAGAGCAAATTTATGGCTAAAAAAGAGAGCTTTAACGAAGAGTTTTTAGATGAGCCAGGAGTTGGCGAGATCAGAGAAAATATGGTCTATTTTAAAGGCACTCTTTGGAAGTATGACGGAGCGCTAAAAAACGGCGAGAAAGTGCAGGTTTTAGGCACTAAAGGCGACAAGGTTATATTAAAATAAAGTGCCATTTGGCACTTTAATTATTTTGCGTGGGCTGGGCAGCCTGCTGGCATTTGCTCATGCATCGCCCCTTGCATGCCGTGATGTGGGCAGCTTGGCATATTTTCTTGCATCATTTTTTGATGATGAGCACATCCACAACTTGCACCTTGAGGCCCAGCTGGCTTTGGCTCATTTTTAGCACAACCAACTAAAAATAGCCCGCAGATAACGGCAAATATCACCTTTTTCATAATTCGCTCCTTTAAAGAATTTCTCACATTTTAGCCTTTAAAAATTAATTTTTCATAACGCCTGATTTATCATATTTAAAAGCATTTTTGGCTAAACTCTCGCCCAAAAATAAGCAAAATAAAAGGTTAAATTTGAAAAGACTTAGTGTAAATGAAGCCATCGATCTTATAGAAAATGCACCGCTTCACGAGCTTGGCAAGATGGCGCTAGCTAGAAAAAAAGAGCTTCATCCAGATGGCATAACGACCTTTATCGTAGATCGCAACATCAACTATACAAATGTCTGCTGGGTGGATTGTAAATTTTGCGCATTTTACCGCCACGCAAAAGAAGAGGACGCTTATGTGCTAAGTTTTGAGGAGATCGGCAAGAAGATCGAGGAGCTAATCGCCATTGGCGGCACGCAAATTTTATTTCAAGGTGGCGTTCATCCAAAGCTAAAGATCGAGTGGTACGAGGAGCTTGTCGGCTACATCAGCAAGCACTATCCAAGCATCACGATACATGGTTTTTCTGCCGTTGAGATCGACTACATAGCAAGAGTTTCAAAAATTTCTACAAAAGAGGTCTTAAGACGCCTAAACGAAAAGGGCTTATACTCGATGCCAGGAGCTGGAGCAGAGATTTTAAGTGATAGAGTGCGTGATATCATCGCCCCTAAAAAGTGCGACACCGCAGACTGGCTTCGCATACACAAAGAGGCGCACGAACTTGGCATAAAAACGACTGCTACGATGATGTTTGGCACGGTTGAGAGCACTCGTGAGATCGTCGAGCACTGGGAGCATATCAGAAATTTACAAGATGAAACGGCTGGATTTAGGGCATTTATACTTTGGAGCTTTCAAGGGCTAAATACAAAGCTCATGCAAGAATTTCCAGAGATCAAAAAGCAAAGCTCAAACGTCTATCTAAGGCTTCTTGCGGTTTCAAGGCTCTTTTTGGATAACTTTAAAAATATCCAAAGCAGCTGGGTCACGCAGGGTAGCTACGTAGGCCAGCTAGCGCTTCTTTTTGGTGCAAACGACCTTGGCTCGACCATGATGGAGGAAAACGTCGTAAAGGCCGCAGGGGCTAGCTTTAGGATGAATCAAGACCAGATGATCGAGCTTATAAAAGATGTTGGAGAAATTCCAGCTAAGCGCAACACAAACTACGATATTTTGGAGAAATTTTAGATGAAAATTTTAGATATCAATGTAAAAAATGTAAAAATCCCAGTCGTTTTTGAAAGCTCAAAAGCGATGCCAGTAGTGAGCCTAAAACTAGTTTTCAAAGCAGCTGGTAGTTCGCAAAATGGCAAGCTAGCTGGCCTTGCAAGACTAAGTGCAAATTTGCTAAACGAGGGTGATATGAAGCTAGGCTCGGCTAAATTCGCTAAAGAGCTTGAAGTAAGGGCGATCAGCCTAAATGCAAGCTGCGGCTTTGAGACATTTTGTATCGATATAAACTGCCTAAAAGAGCACTTTGCCTTTGCGTGCGGCAAGCTAAAAGAGCTTATAAGCGCTCCAAATTTGACAGAAGAAATTCTAAATAGGTGCAAAACCGTCACACTTGGCGAGATCGCAGCAAATGAAAACGACTTTGACTACGTGGCAAGGCAGGGACTTTTTGAGCTTTTATACCCAAAAAGCGTGCTTTCAGAGCCTAGTATCGGCACTAAAAAGAGTGTAAAAGCGATCACGCTTGAGGACGTGAGAAAGTTTTTAAGCGAGCATTTAGACCTTTCAAATTTGCTTTGCGTGCTTGGTGGCGACATCGACGAGAGGCAAACAAAAGAGCTTGCTAGCGTTTTAGAAATTTTAAAACCTGGCAAGGTGCGAAAACTAGAGCGCTTTAGCCCAAGCGGCAAGTGTGAAAGCAGCGAGATCATTAGGCAAAGCGAGCAGGCCTACATCTACTTTGGCGCTCCGTTTAATGTAAGACCTGAAGAGAAATACAAGGCCGCAGTGGCGACATTTATCCTAGGCGAGGGTGGCTTTGGCTCGAGGCTCATGGAGGAGATACGCGTGAAAAGAGGGCTTGCATATAGCGCCTACGCTAGAAATTTGCTAAATCTCTCTTACAGCCAGCTTTATGGCTACATGCAGACAAAAAATGAGAAAAAAGACGAGGCGATCGCTGTTATAAAAGAGGAAATTTTAAAATTTAGCAAAAAAGGCGTTAGCAAGGCCGAGCTTGAGCAGGCGAAGAAATTTTTACTTGGCTCGTTGCCACTTAGGCTTGAGACGCTGTTTAAGCGCCTTGACATCGCGCAAGGCGAGTTTTACGAACATGGCGAGCTTGGGGCATTTTTAAAGGACTTGGATAAAATTTCAGCCCTTTCGCTAAGCGAACTAAATAGCTTCATAAAAGCCCACGCAGAGATAAACGAGCTAAGTTTTTGCGTCCTAAAAAATGAAATTTGAAGCAAGCGACAGAGCAAAACTTCTAAAAATAGGCGTGCTTAGCCTGCTCGACCTTGCTCTTGTGCTGCCAAAGGGCTTTGAGGATACGACGATCGCTAAGAGCCCAAGAGAAGGGCAGGTCTGCATAAATGTAAAGATCACCTCGCTCGCCTCACGCCCTGGCATGCTGACAGCACTTGCCTTTTGCGAGCAGTGGCAAAGTAGCGTAAAGATCGTCATTTTTAACGCAAAGTCTTGGCATTACGGCGCTTTTAAGCTTGGCAAAGAGATGGCGATATATGGGCTTTGCTCGCACGCCTTTGGCTCTTGGCAGATAGTAAATCCAAAGATCACCACAAAAATAGGTCAGATCGTGCCTAAATTTAAGACCGAGCTAAAAGATGAGGAGCTAAAAAAACTCATCTTAAAATATCTAAATTTGCAAAATTTACTTGATGAGGGCTTAAATGAAAAAGAGGCTAAATTTCTAGCTGATTTGCAGCGGCTAGATGAGCAAAGCGTTCAAATTTTATACCGCCTAAAAAATGAGGGCGAGGGCGTGGAAATCTTAAAATTTGTAGAAATTTTTAACTACATAAAAAAGCTAAGTGCAAAAAAAACCTACTTTAAAAGCCCAAAAATCAAGCTTTTTGACATAAGCTCTTGGCTTAAGAGCTTGCCATTTACACCGACAAACGACCAGATAAAAGCGATAAACGACATCAGAGACGACCTTAGCGCTGTGCAGGCAAAAAGGCGCGTCATAATGGGCGACGTGGGAAGCGGCAAGACGCTTGTGATCCTAGCGGCTGCTCTTAGCGTATATCCTCAAAGTGCCATTTTGATGGCGCCAACAAGCATCTTAAGCGAGCAAATTTATAACGAAGCAAAGAGGTTGCTGCCGTCATTTATGAATGTGATGCTGGTACGAAGCGGGGAGAAAAAGATAGACTTTAGCGGGGTAAATTTGATCGTTGGCACGCATGCGCTGCTCTTTCATGAGCTGCCAAATTCGCCGCTTGTCATGGTCGATGAGCAGCACCGCTTTGGCTCAAATCAGCGCAAAAAGATAGAAGAGCTTGCCTCAAACGAGGACGAGCGAGCAAATTTCGTGCAGTTTTCAGCTACGCCCATACCAAGGACGCTAAGTTTAATACAGTCTGAGATCGTAAATTTTAGCTTTTTAAAGCAGATGCCGTTTAAGAAAAATATAATGAGCCAAATTTTAGGTGCTAGTGAGTTTGGCTTTTTGCTCGCTCACATCAAAAAGCAGCTTGCGGGCGGCTTTCAAGTAGCCATCATCTATCCGCTAGTTGAGAGCAGTGAGAGTTCAAACTACCAAAGTCTAAGCGAGGCGCAGGGCTTTTGGCTAAAGAATTTCAAAAATGTCTTCGTCACGCATGGCAAAGACAAAGAAAAAGAGGAAATTTTAAGGCGATTTAGAGAAGAGGGCGAAATTTTGCTCTCAACCACCGTTGTTGAGGTTGGTATTTCGCTGCCAAGGCTAAATACGATAGTGATCGTGGGCGCTGAGCGGCTAGGGCTTGCCACGCTTCATCAGCTGCGAGGCAGAGTGGGGCGAAATGGCGGCGATGGATACTGCTTTTTATTTACCAAGCTAAAAGAGGCGCCAGCAAGACTAAAAGAATTTTGCGCGACAAACGACGGCTTTAAGGTGGCCGAGCTTGATCTGAAAAACCGCCAAAGCGGCGATATACTAAATGGCTTTTTTCAGCACGGAGCGACCTTTAACTTCTACGACTACGAGGACGATATCACGCAGGCTGCAAAGGCCAGAGTGGCGGAATTTAAAAATAAAGCTCAAATTTGATCTTTTGGGTTGCGTTAAATTTAAGATGGATGATTGCTTTTGGCTAAGAGGACTTAAAATTGCGTCAAATTTAAGATGAGGGTGCAAGCTTTTATGGCTAGCTTTAAATTTGATAGAAAATGGCAACTGTTACGTGGTTGATTTAGCTTTATCGCGACTTTTTAATATTGCTGTTAAAAAGGTTGCTAGCAAACCAGTCTGGTTCTCTGTGGCAAAATGGCTCAGGGTTTTAGAGCACTTTTATTTTTACGCTATACCTAAATTTATCTTATCTAGTAAAATTTAACCTTTCGCAGGCTCTTTTTTAAAATTTATATGAAATTTAATGTGTGAGATAAATTTACTCTTTTTTATCGCTCACTCCCAAACTCCTATATTTTCTTTCTTAAATTTCGCCATCATATCTTTGTTCCCAGAGTTTTCGCTAATCCAAATCCACTCTTTTATATTCTTTGTCAGCCATTCGTTTTTTACTGCGTATTTACAAACAAATAATGCTAGGTTTGCTAAATCTTTTTCGTCACCTTTTGCGTGAAAGGTATTTTTGTCAATCCTAATCAAATTACATTGTTCGGCGAGTCTGTCCAAATACTCGTAAATTATGTCTAGCTTATACTTTTTCTCCCTTAAAACCTTTTCTTCATTGATCACGATCTTTGTGCCTAGTAGTGGATAAGCCATTGTTTTTTCCTTTAAATTTATTTTGCATTTTAGCATTTATGGTTAGTAAATTTAAGTAGAAATTTTTAGATAAAACGACTATCTGCCCTTAAAAATTAAGAGCAGATAAATTTAGAGTGGATAAGTGAGGCAGCAGTTTCTTTTTACTTCGTCGATGTAGCTCACGTTTAAATTTAGTCCGTAAAGCTTGCTTAAATTTTCGCTTCTAATGATCTCATCAACCGTGCCAAAACCAACCTCGCCATCACCCTTCACAAGCGCTACATATCCACCAAGCAGCACGGCAAAGTCAGGGTTGTGAGTGGTTAGCACGACCGAGTAGCCAAGCTCTTTTAGCCATTTGACGGTGCGTAGGAATTTATACTGGTTGCCAAAGTCAAGCGCGCTCGTTGGCTCGTCAAATATGATCATCTTTGGCTGCGCAGCCATCGCACGAGCGATCATACACATCTGCTTTTGACCGCCACTCATCTGCGTGATGAAGCGATCCTCTAAGTACTCGATCTCAAGCTTTTTGGTGTAAATTCTAGCGATCTCTTCGTCCTCTTGGCTAGGTCTTGCAAAGATACCAAGGTGCGCCGCACGGCCCATCGTGATAAACTCAAGCCCTGTGTAGTCATACTCGGTAACCTCGCTTTGAGCGACGTATGCCATGATCTTAGCGCGCTCTTTGTTGCTTAGGCTATCTACGTTTTTGCCATCAAGGAAAATCTCTCCTGAAACTGGCTTTAGTGAGCCGCTTATTAAGCCTAGAGTTGTTGATTTGCCAGCTCCGTTTCGACCAAGAATGGTTAAAATTTCCCCAGCGCCTATCTTTAAATTTACATTTTCTAGTTTGCCAGCCCCATTTGGGTAGCTAAAGTTTAAATTTCTAACTTCAAGCATCACGCAACCTTTTTATTTCGCCACAAGACCCAGACGAAAAATACCGTGCCGATAAAGCCAGTAAGTACGCCAAGAGGCACTTCGCTCACGCTTATGCTGCGCGCTAAAGTATCAACAAAAAGCAAAAATATCGCACCCATAAATATGCTTGCAGGCATGCTTTTTATGTTATTTGCTCCAACTAGCATGCGCGCTAAGTGAGGCATGAGAAGCCCCACCCATGCGACTATGCCGCTTATGCAGACACTGCAGGCTGTAAGAAGCGTAGCGCAGATGATGATAACAGCGCGCTCAAAAGCCACATTTACGCCTAGTCTTGCTGCACTCTCGTCGCCAAGAGAGAGCAAATTTATACGCCAGCTCATGGCGATAAGTAAAATGGCGCAGATGATCATCACTGGGGCGATGTATATTAAGTTATCGCTATCAAGCTTTGCAAGGCTACCAAGCTGCCAATAAACAATGTCAGGTAGCTTTGTCTCAGGGTCTGCGACATATTTTAAAAAGCCGATTATTGAGCCCATGAGGCCACTTACGATGATACCAGAAAGAACCAGCATAAGCGTGCTCGCGCGCCCCATCATCTTAGGTATGGCTAGAGTGATAGCAACGGCTGCTAGGCCAAAGCCAAATGCAAAAACCTGCACCCAAAATAGCGATAGATCAAAGATAATGGCAGTTGCAGCTCCCACGCAAGCGCCCGCTGAAACGCCTAGAAGATCAGGGCTAACTAGCTGGTTTTTAAAGACGCCTTGATAGGCTGCACCACTCACGCTAAGAGCAGCTCCAACAAGGATGGCTGCGATGATACGTGGGATGCGTAAATTTTCTATCACGTTTGTGATGTTGCTAGCTGCACCCTCGCCGTAGCCAAAGCTGTGAGCTAGCACGCTAAAGACGTCGTTAAATGGTATGTAAAATCTACCAACGCCAAGTGCGACAAAGGCGCAAACAAGCGTTAGTAGAGCTAAAAAGATAACAACTATTGAAAAATTTGTGTTTTTCATATCTTACTTGCCGCTACCGTCTGGATTTAGGCCTTTTAAGATATAGCCATACTCTGTGTCGGTAAGCTCGTGATTTAAGAACTCTTTATAAAACTCTTTTGTTTTTACTTTCATATCGACATCTTTAAATAGATCTGGTTGGATAGTTTTTGCTGCCCATAAAATTTGAAGTACGTTTTCAGCGCCATATCTATCCCAGCTAAATACACCTTTTGGGTTGCCATAAACTTTGCCGTTTTTAACAGCATTTGAGCCAGAGAATGCAGGGTGCTCTTTTATCTTTTTGATCTGTGCATCTGTGTCATTGCCGCCAACGATGATGATATCAGGATTTGCATTGATGATCTCTTCTGCGCTAACTTCGATCATTGAGCCCTCAGTATTGATAGCATTTACACCGCCACCTAGCTTGATCCAAGTGTTTTGGATAGTGTTTGTACCATCAATTTTTAGCAAATTCGCTCCGCCAAGAAGGTGAAGTACTTTTGGACGTTTAGCGTCAGGGATGTTTTTTGTTCTTGCTGTTACAAACTCAGAGTTATCGTGGATTTTATTAGCAAGTTTTTCAGCTTTTTTTCTAGCGTCATCAGTGCCTATGACTTCAGCTGTTGCGTAGATGCTTTTCTCCATATCTGGATAGTCTCTAAAGATCAAATTTACCGCGCTAAAGCCGTTTTTGATAAGTTCATCTTGGTAGTTTTTGTTAAAAACTATGATAACATCAGGAGCAAGCTTAACAAGCTCTTCGATCTGAAGGTCTTTGCCGTTTAGTGCAGCTGGTAAATTTTTAAGTTTTGGATAGACGTGCTCAAACCACTTGTTGGTTTTGATCAGATCAGTTGTGGCTACAACCTTATCCATACCGCCAAGTGCTAGGATGATCTCGTTGTTTGCATTCCATAGTGCAGCGATCTTCTCAACCTTCTCAGGCACGCTTACTTTGACGCCTTTCATATCTGTGATGCTTCTAGCAGACTCAGCAGCGCTTAGGCTAAGAGCTGCAAAAAGTGAAGCAACAAGGCCTATTTTAGCCACTTTGTGCATGAAATTCATTTGCATATTTTTTCCTTTTTTCGTGTGAAATAGTTTGGTTGATATATTACTGCTATTTACATTAATGTTATGTAAAATTTGCATGTTCATTGTGAAAAAATTGCATGTTTTGTAAATTCATATAAAGCTAATAGGATAAATATTCTCTTTTTATTGACATATATCATTAGTCACTATTTTGAAATGAGATAAACTTTCTCCTAAATTTTAAAAAAGGAGAATTTATGCGTGAATACAAAAGATACTGGCTCGCACTTGTTGCTGTGCTGGTAGTTTGCTTTAGTATTTTAGGCTACTATGGCGTTGAGGTTTATAGAAATTCGCCTCCAGTTGTAAATTTTACTGACGAAAATGGCAAGGTCGTAATCGACAAAGAGAGTATCTACAAAGGTCAAGAGGCTTGGCAAAGCATAGGCGGTATGCAGGTTGGCTCTGTTTGGGGACACGGGGCATATCAAGCGCCTGATTGGAGTGCGGACTGGCTTCACAAAGAGCTAGTTGCTTTTTTAGAGATCAAAGCTGATGAAATTTATCATCTAAAATACGCTGATCTAAATGACGAGCAAAAAGCAAATTTAAAGGTTTTGCTCAAAAAAGAATATAGAGAAAATAGCGTAAAGGACGATAAATTTGTGCTAAGCGCTGATAGGCTAAAGGCTGTAAGTCAAGTAGCTAGCGAGTATGCTGCGCTTTTTGGAGATGATCCTAAATTTAAGCCTTTAAGAGAAGCTTATGCGATGAAAGAAAATACGCTTCCAAATGCTAGCGACAGAGCTGATCTAAACAACTTCTTCTTCTGGTCAGCCTGGGCGACAGCCACAAACAGACCTGGTAGCGAGGCAACCTATACAAACAACTGGCCGCACGAACCACTAATCGATAATGTGCCAACAAGTGAGAATGTCTTTTGGTCGATTGCAAGCGTCGTGATACTTCTTACTGGTATTGGCTTGCTTGTTTGGTTTAGCTCATTTTATGGCAAAAAAGACGATGAAAAGCTTGAGCCAATTAGCGAAGATCCGCTTAAAAAGCTAAATTTAACACCATCACAAAAGGCGCTTAAAAAGTATCTCTTTGTCACGCTAGCACTATTTGCGTTTCAAATTTTAATAGGCGGCTTTACAGCTCACTACACGGTCGAAGGGCAAGAATTTTATGGCATAAATTTATCAGCCTACATCCCTTATTCGCTTGCTAGAACGTGGCATATACAAGCTAGCATATTTTGGATAGCGACTGGATTTTTAGCGGCTGGACTATTTTTAGCTCCTATCATAAATGGCGGCAAGGATCCAAAATTTCAAAAGCTTGGCGTTGATCTGCTCTTTTACGCGCTACTTATCCTTGTCGTTGGCAGTTTTGTGGGTGAGTATCTAGCTATCGCAAACATCATGCCTATAAATTTAAGCTTCTGGCTTGGACATCAAGGATATGAATATATCGATCTTGGACGAGTTTGGCAGATCATTTTGTTTGTCGGTCTTGTCATCTGGATGCTTCTGCTTCTTCGTGGATTTGCAGGCGGGTTTAAAAACAAAGGCGATAAAAATTTACTAGCTATCTTTGCTATGTCAGCGGTTGCGGTTGGTTTGTTTTACGGAGCAGGGCTATTTTATGGTCAAAGAAGTCCGCTTCCAGTGATGGAGTACTGGCGCTGGTGGGTTGTACACCTTTGGGTTGAGGGCTTTTTTGAGGTATTTGCGACGGCTTCACTCGCCTTTGTTTTTGTCTCACTGGGTCTTGTCTCAAAAAGATTTGCGACATTTCAAACGCTTGCAAGTGCGTCACTCTTTATGATAGGCGGCATCCCAGGCACATTTCACCACCTCTACTTTGCAGGCACTACAACGCCTATAATGGCTATTGGTGCAAGCTTTTCAGCGCTTGAGGTCGTGCCTTTAGTCTTGCTCGGAGCTGAAGCGTATGAGCACTACAGACTTCAGTTTGCTCAAAGCTGGGCCAAAACGCTTAAATGGCCACTTTACTGCTTCATCGCAGTTGCCTTTTGGAATATGCTAGGCGCTGGCGTCTTTGGATTTTTGATAAATCCTCCGATCTCACTATTTTACATACAAGGACTAAATACAACGCCAGTTCACGCACACGCGGCACTATTTGGTGTTTATGGATTTTTGGCACTTGGCTTTGTTTGGCTTGTGGCTACTTATCTATTTAAAGGGCAAGAATTTGATGAAAATCTGATGAAAGTTGGCTTTTGGGGACTAAATGCAGGACTTATGCTAATGATCGTGCTTTCACTACTTCCAATAGGAATTTATCAAGCATTTGCAAGCTTGGAGCAGGGCATGTGGTATGCAAGAAGTGCTGAGCTTTTACAACAGTCACACTTGCAAAATTTAAGATGGTTAAGGATGCTTGGCGATACGATTTTAATAATCGGTGGCATCTGCTTCTTTGCTCAGCTTTTAAAATTTATGTTTAATAAAAAGGCTTAAATTTATGGGGGCGCTTTGCCCCTTTATTTAAGCTATCTTTTCATAAAATAGTGCAAATTTAAAGGATAGAAATGATGACATTTTTAAAGAGAATTTGCGTTACATTTGTCGTGCTTTTGCACCTGTTTTTGGCGTTTTTGGTTGATTTTTCATTTCCGCACTACGCAAGCGTGCAAATAACTGGCGGCGACGTAAAACGCATGGATAAAGATGGCATAATAGACGCTAAAAACCCAGCCGACGGCCCTGTAAGAGATGTCTATTTTATCTACACAAAAGATGCGAAAAACGCTGAAAAAGTTATGGCTTATAGAAACGAAGATACGGCGTGGGGCTTTCCATTTTATTTTAAATTTAACTCAGCCGACATCCAAGCCAAGGCTCAAGGCTTTACAAATAGCGATAAAAACGTCACTATCAAATACTATGGATATAGAATTTCTATGCTAAATGAGTTTAGAAACGCCATCTCGATAAAAGATAGCGGCACAAATACCAGCTGGCCTATCGCTAGCTACGTGCTTTACTTCATCTTATTTATCTCGCTTGTTATCTGGATAAGAAAGATAAATAAGGCTTTTGCGCCAAAAGTTGAAAATTTAGAGACGAAAAAAGAAGCTATTTAGAGTAGGGGGCTAGATCAGCCCTTTTTGTTTATAAGATCAATGAGTCTAACGTCCTCGCTTCTTACGATTAGACTCTTTGGCAAGTTAAATTTAGCTATCACTTCGCACTCTTTCTCCCTCATCTGCCCATCATCTTTTTCGTGATCATAACCCAAGATATGCAGCAAGCCATGTGTGAAAAGTAGCGCAGTTTCAGCATCTTCGCTGTGATTTAGCTCGGCTGCTTTTTCTTTTACCATATCTTTATTTATGACGATTGAGCCAAGTGGAGCGTGTATGACAAGCTCAAGTGGGAAGCTTAAGACGTCAGTGGTTTTGTCTATGCCACGCTCAGATCTGTTTAGCTCTCTCATCTCATCTTTGTTGATAAATAAAAGCTCAACTTCTCCAGGCGTTAGATATGAGCAAATTTGATCTAAAATTTCGGGATAACTCTCTTCGCAAAGTATCATTTTTGGCTTGTCCTTAGTAAAATTTTGTATAATTTTAGCAAATTTAAAGGGCAAAATATGAAAAAAGCAGTTTGTATAATGAGCGGCGGCATGGATAGCACGCTTTGCGCTGTGATGGCAAAGAGGGCTGGGTATGATGTGGTCGCACGTCATTTTGTCTATAACCAAAGAACAATGAAGCGAGAAAAGCGCGCGTTTGATGAGATCTGTGAGCGACTGGGCGTGGTTAAAAAGATAAATTTAGACGTTAGCTTCATCGCTCAAATAGGCGGAAATGCGCTAACTGATACTAGTATGCAGATAAGAAAAGATGGCGTTAGCAATGACGTGCCAAACACCTACGTGCCGTTTAGAAATGGCGTATTTATCTCAATCGCCGCAGCACTTGCTGAAAAAGAGGGGGCGCAGGCGATCTACATAGGTGTGGTCGAGGAGGATAGCTCTGGGTATCCTGACTGCAAAGAGAGCTTTATAAAAAGCATAAACGAGGCGATAAATTTAGGCACATCGGCTGATTTTTCTTGCGAGATCATCACGCCGCTTGTAAATTTAAGCAAGGCTGATATCGTCTCAAAGTCGCTTGAGCTTGGCTCACCAATAGAGCTTACATGGAGCTGCTACGAGAGCGAGGATGAGGCGTGCGGGCTTTGTGATAGTTGCAGGCTAAGGTTAAATGGCTTTAAAAAGGCAAACGCCGTTGATAAAATCCCTTATAAAAAGTGAAATTTGCCTTGAAATTTAAAAGCTAGCTACTATAAATTTAGTAGCTAGCCTAAAATTTACTCTAAATTTAGCTCGCTTATCTGTTTTGCAAGCTTCTCTTTATACTCAGCCAAAGAACTTTTTATGATATTTGCATAGTCATTTTGGTTTATTAAGAGATACTCCTCTTTGCGTTTTACGACCGTGCTTAGCTCTTTGCTATTTACGCTTAAAATGGTGCTTATATCAGCGTTTAGACCAACTTTTACTGCACCAAGCGTCATATAAGTCCAAAGTTTTTCTATCCTTGCATTAACACTTATAGTATCCTTATCTATATCATTTTCATTTTTTATGACCTGGTAGCCGTTGCTTCTAAAGGCATCCTCTATGCGCGCCCTTACTACGCTAGTTGTCCTTTGTTTATTTTCTAAAATGACGTTCCACAGCCCCTTGCCATAGCTGCTTCTGGTTCTGCCGATGTATTTTTGTTTCTCTTTTGCGCTAACTTCATTTACATTGTGCTTGTATAAAGATGGGATGCTTGCTTGTTTTGGGTCGTTTTCAAAAGCTCTCACATCTTTGACGCTTTCGATGTAAATTTTTGTCTTTTTGCTAATGCTTGAAGGCGCTTGCTCATCTGGCAAACTCACAAATATCCCCTTTGGAGCGCAACCACAAAGCATAAAGGCGGCAAATATCGCTAGTAATAAATTTTTCATTTTCATCCTTTTAAATAAATTTCAAATGTAAATCGTTGTTTTGTAAATTTTTTTAACTCTTTATGACAAATTTCAAATTTATATTTTGATATCCATAATCATAAAATCTTAAATTTAACAACTAAAATTTAAATTTAACTTTTCTTGACTGCTATCAACCAAAATGGCTAGCCACATAGGATAAAATCCACTTAAATTTTTAAATTCACAAGGAGAAAAGATGAAAGATATGAAGATGTTTTGCCATCAGTGCGAGATGAGCGCTGAGGACGGATGCGGTGCGAAGGGCCAGCCTATGGGCACCTGTGGTAAGAGCGACACGCTAGCGCTTTTACAAGATACGATGGTTTTTGGCTTAAAAGGTCTTAGTGCATACCGCCACCACGCACACGAGCTAGGCGCTGATACTAGCAACGTTGATCGCGTTATGGCTGATACGCTTTACTTCACGCTTACAAACTCAAATTTCAACTTCGACGAGCACATCAAACAGCTTCTTGAAGTAGGCGGCGCTGGCGTTGAGGTGATGAACCTATTAAGCGAAGCTCACACTGCTAAATTTGGCATCCCAACACCAGTTAGAGTGAGCCAAAACAAGGTTGAGGGCAAGGCGATCTTGGTAAGCGGCCACAACTTACACGCTCTAAAAGCGCTACTTGAGGCGACAAAAGATAAAGGCATCAACATCTACACTCACTCAGAGATGCTTCCAGCTCACGGATACCCAGAGCTACGCAAGTATAGCCACCTAAAAGGCAACGTCGGCAAGGCGTGGTTTGACCAAACCAAGCTATTTAACGAATTTAAAGGCGCGATACTAATGACAACAAACTGCATCGTGCCACTACGCTCAAACTGCACATACGCTGACAGACTATTTGGCTACTCAATCGCAGGCACAAACGGCGTAAAACACATCGAAAACGACGACTTCACACCACTTATCGAGTGCGCTTTAGCTTGCGGCGACGTTAGCGGCTTTGATAGCGACGAGAGCCTAGTAACTGGCGGCCACTACAAGACTATCCTAACTTTAGCCCCACAAATTTTAGACGCGATAAACACTGGTAAGATCCGCAGATTTTTCGTGATCGCTGGCTGTGACGCGCCTGGCAAGGGACGTGAGTACTATAGAGAGCTAGCTGCTAGCCTTCCAAAAGACTGCGTGATACTTACTTCAAGCTG
>JAHADO010000430.1 GCA_018375265.1 Campylobacter concisus
ATCTAAAGGCAGCTTGTGAGGCAAATTTACTTGTGATGCCGTTGCCTTTTTCGTCAGGGCATTTATATGGGATGTATTGTATCCAGCCGATTTGAACAGGCAAAGCGCCTATTTTTAGGGCTGAGATCAAAGCACCTGCAGTTGCGCCTGGGTGGTTTGTGGTGTCAAATTCAGGCACAGCGCGTGGGTCTTGAAGCTTTCTAAAAAATTTATCACTGCAAAAGCCGCCGCTTGCTAACACGACGCCTTTTTTAGCCTTTATAAATTTACGCTCGCCGCTTTTGTTCTCTTTGTCATCGCTAAATAAATTTTTATCAAATTTATAGTCATTTCGCACTGCAACGCCTACTATTGCGCCATTTTCATCAGTCACAAACTCATCAAATTTGCACCTTGTTCTTAGCTCGCAGTCTTGTAAATTTTTAAACGTCTCAGCTAGAGGCTGAACTATGCCAGAGCCGCTTGTATTTTCAGTGTAATAAGTCCTTGGCACGCTGTGTCCGCCCTCAAGAAGTAGCTTGTCTAGGTATTTTGCGCCGTGTTTTACGGTGAAGTTAAAAGTATCGACCGCTCTATCAGCAAGGATGCCAAGAAGCTCCACGTGGTTTAGCCCAAGGCCAGCTTTGACGCAGTCTGAGATGAAAAGCTCTTTTGAGTCTTTGACTCCGTTTTTCTTTTGAAGTTCGCTGTTTGGCACGGCAAAAATTCCGCCATTTATTACAGAGTTGCCACCAACGCGTCCCATTTTTTCTAGGATAAGCACCTTGTTGCCGCGCTCATTTGCCTTGATACCAGCTGCAAGGCCAGCAAAACCGCTACCGATGATAACGACATCCCACTCCTCGTCAAATTTAACATCTTTATCTCTAAAGACTGGCATATCGCTCGCATAAACCCCGCTTGCAGCAAGAGCCGAAACAGCACCAAATTTTATAAAATCACGTCTAGAAACTTTACTCATAGCGTCTCCTTTTTAGCATTACGCCAAAGCCTGTAAATTTTAAATTTACACCTTAGTTTAAACCCTTTGTGATTACTAAAATTATAGGATTATTTATGATAAAGATTACTTAAAATTATTTATTTTACATTAAGATTATAGTTGCAGCGAGCTTAAATTTTGCCTTTACAAAAGCACTCATTTTCGTGATCATCGATGACGCCAACGCCTTGTAAAAACGAGTAGATGATCACAGCGCCTACAAATTTAAAGCCACGCTTTTTCATATCTTTTGAGATGCGCTCTGAGAGTTCGCTACTTGCTGGCATGTCCTTGGCGCTTTTTATGTCATTTATGACGCGCTTGCCATTTGTAAATTTATAGATGTAGTTATAAAACGAGCCAAACTCGGCGCAAAGCCC
>JAHADO010000431.1 GCA_018375265.1 Campylobacter concisus
GGGTAAATTCTAAAAATTTAGTCGTTAGCTCGAGCCTTTGGCCAAGGTCTTGCTCGCTAGTTTGCTTAAGCCCCTCAAAAAGCACCTCGATGCGCTCAGCAAGGTTTGCTAAGAAAATTTCCTCCTCGCTTATCTCCCTGCTTTTTGGCAAAATTTGCGCTACCTTTGGCTCTGGCTCGCTTTGCACACTTGGCACACTTGTCTCTACTTTTGGCTCTTCAAACACTTGCTCTTTGGCAGATTCCATAGCTAAAAGTTCTTTTTTTAAATTCTCTCTTTCAAGCTCTTCTTGCTTTTTGTTTTGCAGTGCCTCTATCTTCTCAAGCTCGGCGCTAACCTCACTAATGGCCATCCTAGCGATATCATCAAGCTTCATAATCTTATCAACCACCTTTTAAATTCATTTATCTCTTCGTCACTTTTCATCCTGATAAAAAACTCTTTCATCTGCTCATTTTTTATCACGCGCTCTTTGCGAAGTCCGCTCAGGCGATTTATTGCGCTAAGGGCATCCTTGTTTGACGGGTCTTGCTTTAAGATGTTCTTGTAAATTTCAAGCGCATCGTCTTTTAGCCCTTGCGCCTCGTAGATCAGTGCTTCAGTGATCGTGTTTTTCATTTTTTGATAAATCCTGCTATCACGTCGCCTATCTCGCTTGTTGAGCAAATTTCAACTGCGTTAAAAGCGGCGATATCTTTTGTTCTATATCCCTTTGCAAGAGCTGTTTTTACGGCATTTTCTATCGCATTTGCAGCTTCGCTCTCGCCAAAAGCGTATCTTAGCATCATCGCTGCACTTAAAATGGTCGCGATCGGATTTGCTATGCCCTGCCCTGCGATGTCTGGAGCTGAGCCGTGGATAGGCTCATAAATTCCCACTTTGCCGCCCATGCTAGCACTTGGTAAAAGTCCTATCGAGCCACAAACCATGCTCGCTTCGTCACTTAAAATGTCGCCAAATAAATTTTCAGTAAGTATGACGTCAAAATTTGCTGGCGCTCTTACTAGCTGCATCGCTGCGTTATCGACATACATAAAGCTAAGCTCTACTTCAGGATAGCCCTTTGCCACCTCGCTGGTAACCTCGCGCCAAAGCTGGCTTGTCTCTAGCACATTTGCCTTATCGACCATGCAGACCTTTTTCTTGCGAAGCATAGCCGTCTCAAAGGCGATCTTTGCGATGCGCTCGATCTCAAATTTAGTATAAACCATCGTATTAAACGCTCTATCTTCGCCTTTTTCACGTGGCTGCCCAAAATAAAGCCCACCAGTTAGCTCACGAACCACGACAAAATCAACGCCCTTTAAAACCTCTGGCTTTAGCGTGCTAGCATCCACTAGCTCGTCAAAGATGATGGC
>JAHADO010000432.1 GCA_018375265.1 Campylobacter concisus
GCAAGAGATAGTTAAATTTTATAAATTTAAGCCACACCTAAATTTCTCTTATCAAATTTTACTACCACATAAGCAAAAGCAGTCAAATCCTTTGCAAAAAGCATTTTAAAGCGATAAAAACTACTCGCATTTTTACAAGAAAAACCAAATTTAACTTATTAAATTTAGCCAGCTATTAGGCAAAAATTGGCTCAAAACGCTCGCATAAACACTACAAATATCGAATTTACTCAAAAGAAGCTTTCATTTTTACTCTAGTATGCGGCTCTCACCCAGTCAAATTTCTGTAACGCATCCGTGCGAACGATAAAAATCGAACAAATTCCAGCAAGCAAAAATTAAAATTTTATAAATTTAAGCTATAAACAAAGAAATTTCTTGCCAAATTTAGCCAGCTCATGGGCGAAATTTAGTTTAAAACACTCTCGCAAGTACCAAAAACTGCAAGTTAGCAAAAAGTTATCAAATTTACTCCAGTAAATAGTTTTTAGCCTAGTCAAATTTTAGCTCCTATGCGAGTGACAAAAATGCGGTTAAATTCCGTCAAACAAAAATTAAAATTTGCTAAATTTAAGTCATAAGTAAGCAGATGTTGCCGAATTTAACCGCCACAAAAAAAGTATTTATTAAAACAATAAAAACTACTCACATTTTTACAATAAAAATAAAATTCCCTTACCAAATTTAGCCAGTGCTTAAGCAAATTTTAGTTTAGAACACTCTCGCAAGCACTAAAAATTTGCAAACTCGTAAGAAGTTAAATTTCAGCAAAGTGCCCATGCTAGCCATAGCAAGGCGATTAAATTTTGATAAGCAAAAATTAAAATTTACTAAATTTAAGCTACAAACAAGCAAATTTCTTGTCAAATTTAGCCTAAAATACTCATACAAGCTATAAACAAATTTTAAAACTCACAAGAAGTTTTCAGCACAGCGCTTTTTCGAATGGCAGCAAGATAATCAAATTCGGACAAGAGAATTTAAAATTTGATAAATTTAAGTCACAAATAAGCAGATGTTGCCAAATTTAACCAGATCGCAAGTGAAAAATTTTACCTTAAAGGAAGGTTTTTGTTTTTGGCAAGTGGCTGTGTTGGTGACGGCAAGCAAAAATAAAATTTGACAAATTTCATCAATACCAGCCAAAATTCTCGTCCAAATTTAGTCACCAAAAGCCACCTTGCTTAAATTTAGCAGATATAAAAATGATAGGATTTTTGAAAATAGTTATTTGTGAGTTTTTTTATTAAAAATTTAATGAAAAAAGAGCAAGCCCTAGCCTGCTCTTTATAGAAATTTAACCCTTTTTTGGAGTTACAAGCATATTTACATAACGACCTTCTATTATA
>JAHADO010000433.1 GCA_018375265.1 Campylobacter concisus
AACGTCTGTAAGGAGATAGGCATCGACGAATTCCAGGGATTTTACTTGGGACTTCCTTCTAAAAAGGCGTTTTAGTGGTAGTTGGCTTTTTAAAAGAGCTTTTAAAATTTCGTTCTATCACGCCAGATGATGCTGGGAGTTTGGAATTTATCGCTAAATTTTTGCCTGACTTTGAGGCTAAATTTATAGAAAAAAATGGCACAAAAAATCTCATACTTTCTAAAATTTATAGAGAGGGCGAACATCTAGCCTTTGCAGGACACGTCGATGTCGTGCCACCAGGCGATGGCTGGGAGAGCGAGCCATTTACACCACTAGAAAAAGATGGTTATATCTACGCAAGAGGCGCGCAGGATATGAAAAGTGGCGTGGCTGCCTTTGTTTGTGCGTGCAAAGAGGCTAAATTTAATGGCAAGCTAAGCCTCATCTTAACAAGTGACGAAGAGGGCGATGGCACTTATGGCACGCCTTTGGCACTTGAATATCTGCGTGAAATAGGGAATCTACCAAAATTTTGCGTCGTAGCTGAGCCAACTTGTGATAAGAAATTTGGCGATAGTATAAAGGTCGGCAGACGTGGCTCGATAAATGGTAAGATCGTGATAAAGGGCGTTCAAGGCCACGTGGCATACCCAGAAAAATGCGTAAATCCAGTAAATTTGATAGCTCCACTTTTAAGCAAGATAGCTGATCACGATATGGACGGCGGGAGTGAGTTTTTTAGCCCAAGCAAGATCGTTGTGACGGACATTCGTGGTGGCATGCAGGTTTGCAATGTCACGCCAAGCGAGCTTAGCATAATGTTTAACGTTAGAAACTCAAATTTAACCGATGTAAATGACGTTGAGAGCTATCTTAGAAGCGTTTTAGATGGGCTTAGTTACGAGCTTAGTATCAAACAAAGCTCAAAGAGATTTTTAACCAACAAAGATAGCAAGATCGTAAGAAATTTAATGGCATCTATCACAAAGATCACCGGCGTTACGCCACTTTTAAATACAAAAGGTGGCACGAGTGACGCTAGGCACTTTGCTGAATTTGGCGTAGATGCGATAGAATTTGGCGTCATAAACGACCGTATACACGCTAAAAACGAACGAGTTAGCGCTGATGAAATAAATAAACTTTATGAAGTTTTTAAAGACCTGATAGAAAATTTTCACTAATCTCATTTGTTATCAAATAGTTAAATTTAGTCGCTATCGCTGGTGTTGTTGGCTTATTTGCTGGTGTCTTTGTTGGACGAGCTTTAAGAAAAATGGCTACATTTTGCCTGAGAGCAAAACTGCTTCACTATATAGACCGCGCTTATTACCGCAACCACCGCTAAAATGGT
>JAHADO010000434.1 GCA_018375265.1 Campylobacter concisus
TGAAAGACCATATCTACACATAAAAGACTATAAAAATAGCGAAAATTTCGAGCTTTTCAAAGGCTTAGTCGTGCTAAAAGAGCTTGCAAATGAAGTGATAGCAAATTTAAATCAAGACGACGAACTAGCACAAAGCCTAAAACAAAAAATAGAAGATGAGATAAAAAATATAGGTAAATTTAATCAAGAAATTTCTATAAATTTAAGCAAACTAGCAAGCAGTAGCGACAGTGGCGAACTCTATAATCTAGCCGTGTCCATCATCAAAGAGTGCGATATAAATTTAGGTTTTAGTAAGGAGATAAGAGTTGAGTGATGTAAATGTTTATGAGCACGAGATCCCAAACGGAAGCAAACTTTACTTTGCAAAAAGTGCAAAACTAAAGAGAAAAATCGAGCAAAAAGCGAGTGAAATTTTAGAAGATGAAGGTTTTAGCGAGATCGTAACGCCGTTTTTTTCGTATCATCAACATCTAAGCGTGGATGCGACAAATCTTCTTCGCTTTAGCGACAGTCTAAACCACGAGATAAGCCTAAGGGCTGATAGCACGGTTGATACCGTTAGGATCGTACTTAGAAGGCTTAAGGCAAATGAGCCAAAGAGGTGGTTTTACATACAGCCAGTCTTTCGCTACCCAAGCCAAGAAATTTATCAAATAGGCGCTGAGCTTATCGGCGAAAACGACATTTTAAAGAGTATAAATATCGTAGCAAAGCTCTTTAGCGAGCTTGAGATCGGCGCTTGTTTGCAGCTTAGCAACATGCAAATCCCAAGGATAATTTGCGAAATTTTAAACTTAGAGATAGAAATTTTTGAAAACTCATGGCTAGAAAAAATTTTAGCCCAAAACGTGCCGTGGCTTAGCAAACTAGCCCTTTTAAAGGACGCTAGCGAGCTTGATGAGATAGTAAATTTAGTCCCTGATAAGCTAAAAGAGGCGCTAAAAAATTTACAAAACGTAGCCAAATCACTAGAATATAAAAATTTAAGAATAGTTCCGCTATATTACTCAAAAATGAGATATTATGATAGTTTATTTTTTAGATTTTTAAAAGGCAATGCCATCTTGGCAAGTGGCGGAAACTATGAAATAGACGGGATTTCAAGCAGCGGATTCGCTGTTTATACTGATGCATTGATAGAAAAAAAAATTAATTTAAGGAAGTAAGAATGAGAAAGGCTGATTTAGTAGTTGGTGTTCAATGGGGTGATGAGGGCAAAGGCAAGATAGTTGATATGCTAGGACTAAACTATGACATGATTTGTCGCTCTCAAGGTGGCCACAACGCTGGTCATACGATCTGGGTCGATGGCGTTAGATACGCGCTTC
>JAHADO010000435.1 GCA_018375265.1 Campylobacter concisus
TAGCACAAAAGTTAAATTTAAAAGTTGAGTTTCTAACAGCTCCATGGGATGCGATGCTAGCAGCATTTGACGCAGGCAAAGCTGATGTTGTGTTTAACCAAGTAAGTATAACTGATGAGAGAAAGAAAAAGTATGCTTTTTCAGTGCCTTATACTGTGACATTTGGCACTATCATCACTAGAAAAGATAATAACGAGATAAAAAGTTTTGCTGATCTAAAAGGCAAAAAAGATGCCGACTCAGCAACTAGCAACTGGGCGAAAGTAGCCGTAAAATACGGTGCTGAGCACGTCGTAACAGATAGTTTTGCTAAAAGTATGGAGCTTCTTATATCAAGGCGTGTAGATGCTGTTGTAAGAGATAACATCGTATTTTACGACTTCATAAAAGAGCGCCCAAATGCACCTGTAAAGATAGCTGCCTCACTTGATGAGAAAGACTACACAGCAGCAGCTGTTAAGAAAGATAACGCCGAGCTTGCGGAGCAAATTTCAAATGCTTTAACTGAGCTTGCAAAAGAGGGCAAACTAGAAGCCATCTCAAAAAGCTACTTTGGCAAAGACGTCTCAAAATAAATTTATAAACCAACAAGGCAAAAATGGAAAATTTAGATAGAGTGATCGAGCTTGTTTCAAGCTCGACGCTACCGATGATCATCGCGCTTTTAAAAGTGACGATCCCACTTACTTTGCTCTCGTTTTCGCTAGGGCTTGTCATCGCCATTATCACAGCAGTAGCGAGGCTTTCAAATATAAAAATTTTAAAATTTATATTTGCCACCTACGTTTGGATATTTCGCGGCACACCTCTTCTTGTGCAGCTTTTCATCGTATTTTACGGGCTTCCTAGCATAGGTGTCACGCTTGATACTTGGAGTGCGGCCACTATCGCATTTAGCCTAAACGTGGGCGCTTATGCCTCTGAGTCAGTAAGGGCTGCCATACTTTCTGTGCCAAAGGGTCAGTGGGAGGCTGCCACATCGCTTGGCATGACACACTATCAAATTTTAAAGCGCATCATCGCACCTCAAGCAGTGAGGATCTCGCTGCCACCGCTTTCAAATACATTTATAGGCCTTGTTAAAGACACTTCACTAGCAGCTTCTATAACGATGGTAGATATGTTTATGGTCGCTCAAAGGATCGCAGCAAGGACCTTTGAGCCACTCATCCTCTACATCCTAGCAGCGCTCATCTATCTAGTGGTTTGCACACTCTTAACCTATCTTCAATCAAGGCTTGAAAAAGCTGTCTCAAGGTATGTCTAATGGCTATAAATTTTAAAAATATAAGCAAATCTTACGGCGATCATTTGGTGCTAGATAACATA
>JAHADO010000436.1 GCA_018375265.1 Campylobacter concisus
AAACAAACGAAACATAAAAAATATCGCTTGGTAGTTTTCTATCTTGTTTCGCATAAAAGCAAGCGTGTAGAGAAAAAAGATAAAAATGATGCTTAAAATAAGGGCATAAGAGCTTTGATACCACCAAAGATAAAGCGATACAAAAAGGCTGGGTAAAACGATAAATTTCTGTTCATTTGCATTTAAAAGTCTAATCAAAAGATAGATGATAAAAAGCGCAAATGTGACATTTAGCATATCGCTATCAAAGTAACCAAGCGACGTTCTTACAAGATAGCCTGGCAAGATAACGCTCATAAATGCCGCCACAGCTCCAGCTTTTAGAACTTTAAATTCATTTGATATCAAGATAACTGGAAGTGCGATAAGGGGTGCTAAAAGCGCGCTCATATAAAACATCACGCTTTCGATCTTGAAAGGTAAAATTTTGCAAATATAAAAAACTATTGTTGAGATTGGGTGATTAAAGGGGCTAAAGTCATTTTGCTGATGAAAGCCAGCAAGCATATCTCTAGCGCCCTCTGCGTAATAGTATGCGTCATTTGTCGTAAGCATAAATTCGCCATTAAAGTAAAACTCTGGCATATCCTTTGCCCACAATACCCAAAGCATCCTAGCTGCAAATCCAAACAGATAAGCAGCTAGAAAGATAAGTAAAATTTTACAATTTACGCTTACTTTGTGCACTAAATTCCTTACAGCCTAGCGTCAGCCTCTGGGTAGATATTTTTTATATCATAAACCAAGTGGCCTTTTAGGTTGAGCTTTTTAAATTCATTATGAGCTACGGCGATCACGATGCAGTCGTAGTCGTCTAGGTTATACTCTTTTACTAGATCAAAGCCGTACTCGTGTTTTACCTCAGCGCTATCAGCCCAAGGATCAGTCACATCAACCTTGCAGCCAAAGTCTTTTAGCTCATCAACCACGTCTATAACGCGAGAGTTTCTTATATCTGGGCAGTTTTCTTTAAATGTCATACCAAGAACAAGCACGCGCGCTTTGTTGATAAGCACACCTTTTCTTATCATTAGTTTTATTACTTGATCGGCTGCGTATCTGCCCATATCATCGTTGATACGGCGACCTGCTAGGATCATTTCAGGGTTGTAACCTACCTCTTGAGCTTTGTGAGTTAGATAGTATGGATCTACGCCGATGCAGTGACCGCCGACTAGACCTGGGCGGAAATTTAAGAAATTCCACTTCGTACCTGCAGCTTCTAAAACGTCTATGGTGTTGATGTGAAGCTTATCAAAGAGCATCGCAAGCTCGTTTATAAAGGCGATGTTGATGTCGCGTTGGGTGTTTTCGATGACCTTT
>JAHADO010000437.1 GCA_018375265.1 Campylobacter concisus
TACTAAAAACTGTAAATAATGCCTACAAAGTTCTCTCCCAAGTAGTTGGCGAAGACACGCTAAATTCAAAAGATAGCTTTAGCTTAGATGAGATAAGAAATTTCCCTCAAGGCTTTTCTTATAACCGCCAAAGTATGCAAGTAACCAAGATCCATAACTCCATTCATGAATTTGGCTCGGCTGCGGCTGATTTTAACGGCAAAGAGTCAAATAAGCAGATGATAAGCACGCTTTTTTTCAACCCAAGCTTTGATGGTGGAGACGGCAGGCAGCCACTAAAGCCAACAACAGATATCTTTAACAACAACAATGGCGGCAAGGAGAGTGTGGGAAGTGGTGTATTTATGGATCCGCATGGAGAGAAATACACAAATAAAGACGGCTCTATAACAAAAGGCGGACTTATAGCAGCCGTTATAAACAACAACCTTGATGTAAGAGAGGGCGAGACAACAGTACAAGGCAAAAGAGAAGGCTATGATAAGAGCATAGATAGTAAAGAATTTAATAGGGCATTTGAGCTATTTGAGCTTATGGGTGAGATGAAATTTGGACCTGGCTTTATAAATGCTACTGATAATGACATAGCTGGCATGCCTAAATATATGCAAGACTACATCAGATCTAAAAGAGACTTTGTCTATATCGACTTAGAAAGTGGCTTTGTCAGCACTCCTGAAGATAGACGTAGGGGATATGAAGAAGACGAACTCTCATTTAAAAAGATGATGGAGCGTAATCTAAAAATGTTAAAGCTACTTTTTGGCAAGATAGATAAAGATGGCAAGAAGAGTAAAGACTTTATGGATAGCTTTTTGAAATTTAGCATGCCACCTTTAAATTTAGTAAAAGAGCTAAATGAAAATCCAGCTGGTAAATATCTAGTAGATATGCTTGGTATAAAAAGAGATGTTGATATAAAGGCGTAAGGGGGAGTTAAAATGTTTATTACTACCTATAATGGATCGATGCAATATAAAGAAATTTTAGATGACTACATAGCTCATGGCAATAAAAATTTATCTGCAGAAGATGAGAAAGCTAAAGTTGATGCTTATATGCAAGGACCATTTGGTGCTGGACTAGATAAGATAACCGGTATAGAAGAAGGAACGGAAGACTGGATAACAAAAACCATAGATAAAATAGATAGTATGCTATCAAACAAATACTCACCAGAAGAGCGAAGGGCTCTATACGGAAAATATCCAGAAACCATAGAAAAAGCGATAGATTGGGAGCTTCAAGGTTATATGGATTTTCTGAGGGATAACTCTATAGACGGCAAACCAACAATAGAAGGTAAGATGATAGG
>JAHADO010000010.1 GCA_018375265.1 Campylobacter concisus
TGGGACATTTGACTTGACGGACATTATTTGCTATTTAGCTGGCTGCATTTTGGCTTACGTGTTTGAAAATTTATCTATGCAAAAAAGCAAAGCGCGCTAAATTTATACCTATTAAATATGCCGTTTAAATTACAAGATAAAAATAGGCTGGCTCATTTAAATTTAGATAGGCCAGCCTAAAATTTACTCTATTTTAACTCTCCCCAGTTTTTCGCGATATTTAGCGATGTTTTAAGTGGCACATTCAGCGAGTAAATTTCCTCCATCGTCTTTTGCGTCGCCTTGCCAAATTCCTGTGCAAACTCGTCTTTTACTTCAAAAATTAGCTCGTCATGGATTTGAAGCAACATTTTTGCGTTTTCATCTAAATTTGCTCTAACTTTTACCATCGCCATCTTAACTAGATCTGCTGCTGAGCCTTGAAAGACCGTATTTACCGCCTCGCGCTCAAACATAGCTATTTGCATAGGCGTGGCACTTTTAAAGTCAAAGTAGCGCCTTCTGCCAAGCAGTGTCTGCACAAAGCCGTCGTTTTTAGCTGAAATTTTTATGCTCTCCAAAAACTCTTTGATAGTCGCAAATGCCTTAAAGTAGCGCTCTATATACTCTTTTGCCTCGGCGCGCGTGATATTTACTTGATTAGCGAGCTTGCTTGAGCCCATGCCGTAAATGAGGCCAAAATTTATACTCTTTGCCACGGCTCTGTTTTGCCCGTCGCTGCTACCAAATATACTAATAGCCGCCCTTGCGTGGATATCCTCGTCATTTTTAAACGCCTCAAGCAGCGCAGGATCACGGCTAAAGTGAGCTAGCAGTCTAAGCTCGATCTGGCTGTAGTCAAGCCCCACAAAGCTATATCCCTCGCGCGCCTCAAAGCACTCTCTGACGTCCTTTGCGAGGTTGCCACGAGCTGGGATGTTTTGCAAATTTGGATTTTTACTTGAAAGCCTGCCAGTGCTCGTGCCAGTTTGCAAAAAGCTCGTGTAAATTCTAGAGCCCTCGTCCTTTTTTGCAAGCGCTAAAAGTGGCTCGCAGTAGGTGCTTTGCAGTTTATATAGCTCTCTGTAAGCTAAAATTTTCTCGATCACTGGATGAGCGTCTATGAGCTCAGCTAGCACGCTCTCATCGGTGCTATATCCTGTTTTTGTCTTCTTTTTGGTTGGAAGTTTTAGATGCTCAAAAAGTATGACGCCAAGCTGTTTTACTGAGTTTATGTTGAAATTTTCGCCGCTTAGCTCGTAAATTTCGCTTGTTAGCGCCTTTAGTTTGGTGTCATTATCAAAGATAAGTTTTTGCATTTTGGCTTCATTTATCTTAATGCCGTTTTGCTCCATATCAAAGAGCGTAAGGATAAATGGAAACTCGTGTGTATCGGCAAGGGCGAGTAAATTTTTATCAAGCGTGCTTTTAAAAGTTTTATAAAATTTAAGCGTTATCCAAGCGTCCTCGCTCGCGTATTTGGCGGCATTTTCTAGCGGCACATCGCCAAAGGTTTGCCCCTTTTTGACCACATCTTCAAATTTGATCGTATCATAGTCGTAGAGCCTCTTTGCCAGCGCGTCCATGCCAACGCTCGAGTTTGGATCGCTAAGCCACGCAAGTATCATCGTATCTTTGAAATTTGCAGGCGGGTTTAGCCCAAGGTTGTTTTTTACGATCTCAAAGTCGTATTTTAAATTTTGTCCGATCACGCAGCCTTTGTAAATTTGTCCTACCGCCCAAGTGGCAAATTTTAGGTCGATTTGCTTTGGCGCGCCTAGGTAGTTGTGAGCTACTGGCACGTAGTAGGCGTCCTCGTCGTTAAAGCAAAAGCTAAAACCAACGATCTTTGCGCTCTTGCTATCAACGCCCGTGGTCTCGGTGTCAAAGGCGACGATAGTCTCTGGTGTGATGTCGGCAAGCAGTTTCTCAACACTCGCTTCATCAAGTAGTAAATTTGCTCTAAAGCCGAGCTTAAATTCAGCATTTTCCTCTTTTTGCAAGCTCTTAAGAAGCCTGTTTAGATCGTACTCTTTTAAAATTTCTGAGATGTTTATCAAAGGATTTTGCTCTGGAAATTTGGATTGTTCAAGATCAAGCGAAGTGATGGCGTCATCAAAGAGCGTGGCTAGTTTTTTGCTCAAAAACGCCTCGTCTCTTGCGGCTGCTAGCATATTTTTGGTGCGCTCGTTTCTAAGAAGGGCTAAATTTTCATAAATTCCCTCTAGGCTGCCATACTCTGCTAAGAGCTTCTTAGCTCCCACTGCGCCGATACCTTTGACGCCTGGGATATTATCCGAGCTGTCTCCTGCGATCGCTAAAAAGTCCCTGACCTGCGCCGGATAGACGCCGTACTTTTCAAAGCAGCTAGCGCTATCGTGGTCGATCTTGCTTTGTGGGCTGTAGATGCTCACTTTGCCGTCCTCTATGAGCTGGTAAAGGTCCTTATCATGCGTGACTATTCGCACAAATATATCTTTATCTTTGCAAATTTTAACCGCACTTGCGATGATATCATCAGCCTCGTAGCCCTCGCGGCTAAGGCTGTAAAGTCCCATTTTTTCTATCATATCTATACAAACTGGCAGCTGCTCTTTTAGCTGAGCTGGCGGCTCGCTCCTGTTTGCCTTATATTCGCCCAAAATTTCGTGGCGCAGGGTCTTGCCCTTGCTATCAAGTGCGAAGATGAGGTAGTCGCTTTGGTACTCGTCTTTTAGGCTCGCTATGAAATTTGCAAAGCCACTTATCATGCCACTTGGTTTGCCATCTCTGTTTTTAAGCCCGCTCATAGCGTAGTAAAGCCTAAAAAAGAAGCCAAAAGTATCAATAATCGTAAGTGTTTTCATTCTCTATCCTTTTGCGCCATTTTATGAAATTTAGGCAAAAATTTGGCTGATTTTCTAAATTTATGATGTGGCAAGAAAAAAATAACATTTTGAATACAAAACAAATTTTAATCATTTAAAAGATATAATCTCGCCTAAAATTCAAACTAAATAATAGATAAATTTAAGGTAAAAAATGTTTATAGATAGCGTGAAATTAACCCTAAGTTCAGGCCACGGCGGAGCTGGTGCAGTAAGCTTTCGCCGCGAAAAACACGTCATTTTAGGCGGCCCAGACGGCGGCGACGGCGGCGACGGTGGAGATGTCTATTTTGTCTGCGACAATAACACCCACACACTGGCAAACTACAAGGGCAAAAGGGCGATGAGAGCGAGCGACGGCGAGGCTGGCATGGGCAGACGCATGACTGGCAAAAAGGGCGAGAGCTTAGAGCTCATCGTGCCACCAGGAACGGCGGTCTATGACGCGCAGACAAACGAGCTACTTTGCGACATGGTAAATGAGGGGCAAAGGACGCTATTTTTAAAAGGCGGCAAGGGAGGACTTGGAAATTTCCACTTTAAAAACTCTATCAACCAAGCTCCAGAATACGCTCAAAAGGGCATGCCAGAAGAGAGCATAGAGGTCAGGCTCGAGCTAAAGCTGATAGCTGACGTGGGCCTTGTTGGCTTTCCAAATGTCGGCAAATCAACGCTTATATCAGCTGTCTCAAACGCCAAACCACAGATCGCAAACTATGAATTTACCACGCTTACGCCAAAGCTCGGACTTGTCGAGGTCGATCAGTTTAGCGGCTTTGTCATGGCTGACATCCCTGGCATCATCGAGGGAGCGAGCGACGGACGCGGCCTTGGCGTGCAGTTTTTAAAGCATATCGAGAGAAATAAAATTTTGCTTTTTATGATAGATAGTGCGAACTACAGAAGCATGAGCGAGCAGTTTAGCGTGCTAAAAGAGGAGGTCGCTAAATTTTCAAGTGTGCTTGCCAGCAGGGACTATGCTATCGCGATCACCAGAGTCGATGCGGCTGAAAATTTAGATGAAAATATAAAAGAATTTATGAAAAGCATAAATTTAGAGCCAAATCAAGATGGTAAATTTGTCTATAAGCAAGACCTATACAGCTTTGACGCGAAAAAACCATACTTTGTTTTGCGGGTCTCATCAGCGACAAATGAGAACATCGACGAGCTTAAATTTGCACTACTTGAGCTACTAAAAAAGGAGCTTTGAGTTGCGACTTTTTAGTGCTTTGAACTTAGAAATTTAAGAGTATAAAATGAAGAAAATTTTTTGCATTGTGCTATTTTGCCTTAGCGCATATAGCTGCGAGCCAGCCGATCCAGCATATATGTTTTTGGATTTTAATGATATTGACCGCGACGGCACGCTAAATTTAGATGAGTGGAAGGCATGTAAAACGCCATCTATGCTAAAAATAGCACCAGATCTATGCACTGGGCAGGAATTTAAGAGGCTTGATACAAACCGAAACGGCAAAATTAGCATTGATGAGCTAGGAAGTTTACTGTTTCAAAAGATTAGTTGGCAGAAAGATCCTTGCGCCTTTTGGCTGAAGGGTAGCCAAAACGCAGATCAAAATAAAAGTCGTTGAAATTTAAAGGAAAGTGATGAATGTAGTTTTTATGGGGACGCCTGATTATGCCGTTAGGATACTTAGGCACCTAAAAGAGGCTGGCTTTAATATAAAAGCGGTCTTTACCCAGCCTGATAAGCCAGTTGGCAGAAAGCAAATTTTAACCCCAAGCGAGGTTAAAATTTACGCAAAAAATGAGCTAATAGGCGTGCCAGTCTTTACACCAAATACGCTAAAAGATGAGGCGGTGGTTGCCGAGCTAAAGGCATTTGAGCCTAAATTTATCGTAGTGGCAGCTTATGGCAAAATTTTGCCACAAAATGTGCTTGACGTGGCGACTTGTATAAATTTACACGCCTCGATCTTGCCAAAATATAGAGGTGCTAGCCCCATTCAAAGCGCGATCCTAGCAGGCGAGAAACAAACTGGCGTCACAGCTATGCTAATGGACGCTGGGCTTGATACTGGCGATATGCTGGACTTCATCTATACGCCTTGCGAGAGCAAGATGTCAAGCGAGCTTTTTAGTGAGCTTGGCGAGCTTGGCGGCGAGCTAATCGTAAAAGTGCTTAAAAATTTTGAAAATTTAAAGCCACAAAAGCAAGATGAGAGCAAGGCTACGCACTGCAAAAAGATAAGCAAGAGCGACGGACTTTTTAGCTTTGATGAAGAGGCGGTGCAAATTTATAATAAATTTCGTGCGCTCACACCTTGGCCAGGACTTTATCTAGCAAGTGGGCTTAAAATTTTATCTCTTGAGCTAAGTGAAAAAAGTGGCAAAAGTGGAGAAATTTTAAGCGTAGAAAAAGATCACGTTGTGGTTGCTTGCAAGGGCGGAGCGGTCAAAATTTACGAGCTTCAAGAGCCAAGCAAAAAGCCAACAAACGCAAAAGCATATATAAATGGTAAGCGTCTTAGCGTTGGTGATGAATTAAAATAAATTTAAAGGAGCGGTTATGAAAAATGCGCTAAGTATAGCAGGGGTTGATCCAAGCGGTGGAGCTGGGGTTTTGGCTGATATAAAGGTCTTTATAGCACACGGCGTATATGCGATGGGGGCGATCACAGCGGTCACTGCTCAAAATACAAATGGCATATTTGGCATGCAGCTAGTTGAAACTAAGCTCATTGAGGATCAGATCAAGGCGATATTTGATGATATAAGAGTTGATGTGATAAAAATAGGCGTCGTCCCAAGCGTTGAAATCATCAAAAGCGTCGCAAAAACGCTACGAGAGATCAAAAATTTACCGCCAGTCGTGCTTGATCCGGTAATGAGCTGCAAAAATGGCGACATCTGGCTAGAGGGCGCTGCAAAAGACGCGATCGTGGAGGAGCTTTTCCCGCTTGCAAGCGTAATCACGCCAAATATCTTTGAAGCACGCGAAATTTTAAAGCGTGAGCTAAAGGGCGAGGGCGAGCTCAAAGAGGCTTGCAAGGATCTTTTAAAATTTGGCACAAAGAGCGTTTATCTAATGTGTGGCGAGCTTGACGGCTAGTCGCTTGTTATATTTTTTGATGGAAACGTGTATGAAATCTTTAGCGATGAGCGCATAAAAACGACAGCGACACATGGCTCAGGCTGCTCGCTATCAAGTGCGATCGCTTCAAATTTAGCAAATGGGCTTAGTCTAAAAGAAAGCGTGAAAAATGCGCATGATTATATCTTTAATGCTATTAAAAACGCGGTCATCATCGGCGGCGGACAAAATCCGGTAAATCACTTCTATAAATTTAAGGTGTGATTTGAAGGTTGAGTTTATCCAAAGCTTGCCTTCGACGCAGGAATTTTTGATAGAAGCCCTAAAAAACGGCGAGATAAAGCCACCACACATGATCGTGGCGCACAATCAAACTAAAGGGGTCGGCAGCCGCGGCAACAGCTGGGAGGGGCTTGGCGGAAATTTATTTATGTCATTTTGCATAAACGAAGATGAACTGCCAAGCGACATACCTCCGCCCTCGATCTCGATATATTTTTCTATGTTGATGCGTGAAGTCTTGAGCGAACTTGGCTCAAAGTGCTGGCTAAAATGGCCAAATGATTTTTACGTAGATGACCTTAAAATAGGCGGTACTTT
This sequence comes from Campylobacter concisus, assembly GCA_018375265.1. Taxonomy (GTDB): domain Bacteria; phylum Campylobacterota; class Campylobacteria; order Campylobacterales; family Campylobacteraceae; genus Campylobacter_A; species Campylobacter_A concisus_AB. Next base: position 6,505 of record JAHADO010000010.1, read on the forward strand.
GACAAATAAAGTTGATGAAATTTACATTTGCGGCATGGGGATAAATTTGGCTAGCGCGCCCGAAAACGCGGGCATTTTAGATATCAAAACTAGCGTAGACGAGCTAGTTTGGGGCTTTGTTAGCATGCTTGATAAAAAGATTTTATGGAAGCCAATTTTTAGCAAATTTAGGATAGACTTTTGCAAGTCAAAAAGTTTTATTACGCATATTGCAAATAGAGCTGTTTCGCTTCAGGATGCTGAAATTTGCGAGGATGGAGCGATATTATTAAACGGGGAAAAGGTATATTCGTTAAGATGAGCGAGATAATAACAATAGCTAACCAAAAAGGCGGCGTTGGCAAGACCACAACGGCCGTAAATTTAGCCGCATCACTGGCGGTTGCTGAGAAAAAAGTATTATTAATAGACATCGATCCACAGGCAAACGCGACGACAGGACTTGGTTTTAGCAGAAGCGACTACGAGTTTAACATCTATCACGTCTTAACAGATAGGAAAAAACTCTCACAAATCGTGCTAAAAACTGAGATTCCAACGCTTTTTCTAGCTCCGTCGAACATCGGACTTGTCGGCATCGAGCAAGAATTCAACGATCAAAGCAAAGACTATAAACTAATCCTTAAAAATAAAATTTCAGAAGTTGTAGATGACTATGATTTTATCATCATCGATAGTCCTCCAGCACTTGGCAGCATCACGATAAATGCTCTTAGTGCAAGCGATAGTGTGATCATCCCTATACAGTGCGAATTTTACGCACTTGAGGGCTTAGCACAGATCCTAAACACAGTTAAGATCATCAAAAAAACGATAAATCCAAAGCTAAATATAAAGGGCTTTTTGCCGACTATGTTTAGCTCGCAAAACAATCTCTCAAAAGAGACCATTGCAAATTTAAAGCAGCATTTTGAAAATAAGCTCTTTAAAAGCAAGGACGGCAAAGAGGAATTTGTAGTCGTCCCAAGAAATGTAAAACTTGCTGAAAGCCCAAGTTTTGGTAAGCCGGTGATACTTTATGATATAAAATCACCAGGCTCGATCGCATATCAAAATTTGGCATATTGTATTTTAAACTAAAAAATAAGGAAAAAAATGGCGAAAAAAGGTGGATTAGGGCGCGGACTTAGCGCGATACTTGAAGATGTAGAGCAGGCCTACAGCAAAGAGATCGCAAATTTAAACGACTCTGAGATAGTCGAAGAGATAAATATAGATGAAATTTTACCAAACCCTTACCAGCCAAGGACGCATTTTGACGAAGAGGCTTTAAAAGAGCTAAGTGCCAGCATCAAAAGGCACGGACTAATACAACCAATAATCGTCATCAAAAAAGATGACGGTTATATGCTAATAGCTGGTGAGCGTAGATACCGCGCCACAAAGATGCTTGGAGCAAGCAAGATAAAGGCGATCATCGCTGATATCAAGTCTCAAAATTTAAGAGAACTTGCGCTTATCGAAAACATACAACGTGAAAATTTAAATCCAATAGAACTTGCAAAATCATATAAAGAGCTCATAAACGAGTATAAGATCACACAAGACGGCTTAGCAAACATCATCCATAAGAGCAGAACTCAGATAACAAATACGATGAGGCTTTTGCTGCTTAGCGACTACACGCAAAAACTTTTACAAGAAGACAAGCTCACGCAAGGCCACGCTAAAGTCATCGTAGGGCTTAGCAGCGAAGAAGAAAAGATGGTTGTTGATACGATCATCGGCCAAAAACTAAGCGTCAGAGAGACAGAAGTCTTGGTAAAAAAGATAAAAAATAAAGAAGAAGTAAAAGAGCCAAAGCCTCAAATTTCAGAGGAAATGAGCAAAAAGTTATCAAATTTACAAGAAATTTTCAAAAATTTATAGATAAATACAATCGTAAAATCTAAAAATTTAATATTAGAATTTAGCGACATTTCGCAGTTATAAGACTATATCGCTAAGCTAAAATAGAATTACAAATTTATTTTTATTTTTAGTATTTTATTGTAAAATCAGACTTTGATTTGAATATTAAATAAAACTTAATAACAAAATAAGGAGAGTGGATGTTAGAAATAGATGTGCCATTGATGCTTTTAACGGCTATCGTTCTCTTTGTCTTGATCGCCATTTTAAATCCTTTGCTATACAAGCCAATGCTTAAATTTATAGACGACAGAAATGCCTCTATAAAAAATGACGAAGAGAGCACTAGCAAAAATGCAAGCGACTTAAGCGTTCATGAAAAAGAGATCGAAGAGATCATACAAAATGCAAGATCTGAGGCTAACAAAATAAGACAAGAAGCCTTAAATTTGGCAAAAGAAGAGTCTTTAAAAGAGATAAATGCGGTAAAAAGTAGTTTAGAGGCTGATTATAATGAGTTTTTAAACGCTTTAAGCTCTCAAAAAGATAGCCTAAAGGCAGATCTATCAGCTAAACTACCTGAGCTTAGAGCAGCTTTAAATGCTAAGCTCTCTAAAATTTAAAGGAAATTTATGAAGATAAAAATTTTATTTTTTCTAGCACTTCCATTTCTAGCATACGCTAGCGAGCATGGTGGAACAAACTACGACATAGTCGAGAGAACGCTAAACTTCTTACTTTTCTTTGCTATTTTGGTCTATTTTGCTGCTAAGCCACTAAAAGCTCTTTATCAAAGCAGGATCGACAGGATCGCAAATAAGCTTGAGAGTATCCAAGAGAAGCTTCGTGAGTCAAAAGCTAAAAAAGATGACGTTTTAAAGCGTGTAGAAGAAGCTAAGCAAAATGCAAATGCTCTAATCGAAACTGCGAAAAAAGAGGCTGTAAATTTAGCTGCTAAAGTTAAAAAAGAGGCTCAAAACGATATCGCAAATATCGAAAAAGGCTACAAAGAGCAAAAAGAATTTGAAGAGCGCAAGATGACAAAAGGTGTTGTAAATGAAATTTTGAGCGACATTTTCTCAAGCGATAGCCTAAAAGTCGATCAAAAAGAGCTTGTAAATATCATACTTAAAAAGGTTAGCTAATGAATGAAGTAGTAGCTAAAAAATACGTAAAGGCGATCTTGAGCGACGTAAAGTCCAATGAACTTAATGCATTTGTTGAAAATTTATCAGAGCTAGCTGCTGCTTTTGCTAGCGACAAATTTAAAAGCATTATAAGTTTGCCAACACTAAAGGCTTCACAAAAGGTTGAATTTGTACTATCTTTGGTTAAAAATCAAGATGCTAAGTTTGCAAATTTTATAAAGCTTCTTGGTGCAAACAAAAGGCTAGAGCTTATACCTGCGATACTAGATGAGATGAAGATAGAGCAATCTCTGCTTGAAAATACATATCGCGGCGAGGTTGTTGGAAATTTTGATCTAAGCGCTGAGCAGCTAAAAGCTTTGGAAGAGAATTTCTCTAAGAAATTTAACTCTAAGATCAAGCTTGATGGCTCAAAGAGCGATTACAACGGTGTAAAAGTTGAGTTAGATGATTTAGGTGTCGAGGTAAATTTCTCTATCGACAGACTAAAAAGTCAAATGAGTGAATATATATTAAAAGCAATTTAAAAAGGAGTGAAAGCGTGAGTGCAAAAATTAAAGCTGACGAAATTAGCACGATAATCAAAGAGCGTATTGAAAATTTTGATTTAAGTGTTGATGTAGAAGAGACCGGTAAAGTCATCTCAGTCGCTGATGGCGTTGCTAACGTTTATGGTTTGAAAAACGTTATGGCTGGTGAGATGGTTGAATTTGAAAGCGGCGAAAAGGGTATGGCTCTTAACCTTGAAGAGAGCAGTGTTGGTATAGTTATCCTTGGAAAAACTAGCGGTATCACAGAAGGAAGCTCTGTAAAAAGACTAAAAAAACTTCTACGTGTGCCAGTTGGCGACGCATTGATCGGCCGTGTTGTAAATTCACTTGGTGAGCCAATCGACGCAAAAGGGCCAATCGAAGCTACTGAATCTCGCTTCGTCGAAGAAAAAGCAAAAGGTATCATGGCTAGAAAAAGCGTTCATGAGCCACTTCAAACAGGTATCAAAGCTATCGACGCACTTGTGCCAATCGGTAGAGGTCAAAGAGAGCTAATCATCGGCGACCGCCAAACTGGTAAAACAACAGTTGCTATCGATACTATCATCAACCAAAAAGGTCAAGATGTCATTTGTATCTATGTAGCTATCGGTCAAAAACAATCAACTGTTGCTCAAGTCGTTAAAAAACTTGAAGAATATGGCGCTATGGACTACACAATAGTTGTAAATGCTGGTGCTAGTGACGCAGCTGCGCTTCAATACCTTGCACCATATGCTGGCGTAACAATGGGTGAATACTTTAGAGATAACTCTCGCCACGCGTTAATCATCTATGATGACTTGTCAAAACACGCGGTTGCTTACCGTGAGATGTCTTTGATCTTAAGAAGACCACCAGGTCGTGAAGCTTACCCAGGTGACGTTTTCTACCTTCACTCAAGACTTCTAGAAAGAGCAAGTAAGCTAAATGACGCACTAGGCGCTGGATCTTTGACAGCTCTACCTATTATCGAGACTCAAGCGGGCGACGTTTCAGCTTATATTCCAACAAACGTTATTTCTATTACAGATGGTCAAATTTTCCTTGAGAGCGACCTATTTAACTCAGGCATCCGCCCAGCGATCAACGTTGGTCTTTCTGTATCTCGTGTTGGTGGTGCAGCTCAGATCAAAGCTATCAAACAAGTTTCTGGCACACTAAGACTAGACCTTGCTCAGTACCGTGAACTACAAGCTTTTGCTCAGTTTGCAAGCGACCTTGACGAGAGCTCAAGAAAACAACTAGAGCGTGGTCAAAAGATGGTTGAAGTACTAAAACAACCTCCATATTCTCCGCTTCCAGTTGAGAATCAAGTAGTTATTATATTTGCTGGTGCTAAGGGATATTTAGATGATGTTGCAACTGCAAATGTAACAAAATTTGAAGCTGAGTTATATCCATATATCGAGGCAAAATACCCTGAAATTTTTGAGCAGATCAGAACTAAAAAAGTTCTTGATAAAGAAGTAGAAGAAATTTTACATAAAGCGTTGAAAGATTTTAAAGCGACTTTTGCCGCTAACTAGGGCTAAGATATGTCAAATTTAAAAGATATAAAACGAAAGATCAAGAGCGTCCAGAACACTCAAAAGACGACGCGTGCGATGAAGCTTGTCTCTACAGCAAAGCTTCGCAAAGCTGAAGAGGCTGCACGCTACTCTAGAGTTTACGCACTTAAGATCAATGAGGTTTTATCAGAGATAGCTTATAAGATCAATCAATACGCTTCAGTTATGACTGAGAGTAAATTTTTTAACACAACAAAGAGTGTAGAAAAGGTTGATATTATATTTGTTACCGCTGATAAAGGGCTTTGCGGTGGCTTTAATGTCCAGACTATAAAGACAGTTAGGCGCATGATCGATGAGCTAAAAGCCAAAAAGATCAAAGTTAGACTAAGAGCTGTTGGTAAAAAAGGCATAGAATTTTTCAATTTTCAAGGCGTTGAACTACTCGAGACTTACGTCGGAGCTAGCTCTTCTCCTACTTATGAAAAAGCTCAAAAGATCATAAAAGATGCCATTGATGACTTTACAAATGGCATAACAGATAAGGTCGTGCTAATACACAATGGCTATAAAAATATGATTTCTCAAGAGATTAGAGTAAATGATATTGTGCCTATTGAGCCGTCTAAAATAGTTGCGGTTGAGACAAATTCTTTGATGGAATTTGAGCCAGAGGACAACTATACTAAGATTATGGATGAATTGCTCAATAAATATTTTGAGTATAGTATGTATTATGCTTTAGTTGACTCTTTGGCGGCTGAGCACAGCGCTAGAATGCAAGCTATGGATAATGCAACAAACAATGCTAAACAACGCGTCAAACAGTTAAATCTTGCTTATAACAAAGCAAGACAAGAGTCTATTACCACTGAACTTATCGAGATCATCAGTGGTGTTGAATCAATGAAATAAAAGGAGTATGAATGAAGGGTGTTATTAGTCAAGTTATGGGCCCTGTGGTCGATGTTGACTTTAATGACTACTTGCCGAAGATCAATGAAGCTATCGAAGTTTTCTTTGAGGTTGAGGGCAAGAAACATAAACTAATATTAGAAGTTGCTGCTCACCTAGGTGATAATAGAGTTAGAACGATCGCTATGGATATGAGCGAGGGTCTGACTCGTGGCTTAGAGGCTAAAGCGCTTGGTGCACCTATAAGTGTGCCAGTTGGCGAAAAAGTTTTGGGTAGAATTTTTAACGTAGTTGGCGATTTGATCGACGAGGGCGAGGGTATAAATTTTGATAAGCACTGGTCTATCCACCGCGATCCTCCTCCATTTGAAGAGCAAAGTACAAAGAGTGAAATTTTCGAAACTGGTATCAAGGTAGTTGATCTTCTAGCTCCTTATGCAAAGGGTGGTAAAGTTGGTCTATTTGGTGGTGCTGGTGTTGGTAAAACAGTTATTATTATGGAGCTTATCCACAACGTTGCGTTTAAACATAGCGGTTATTCTGTATTTGCAGGCGTTGGTGAGAGAACTCGTGAAGGAAACGACCTTTATCACGAAATGAAAGAAAGTAACGTTTTGGATAAAGTTGCCTTGTGCTATGGCCAAATGAACGAGCCACCAGGAGCAAGAAACCGTATCGCGCTAACTGGTCTTACAATGGCTGAGTACTTCCGTGATGAGATGGGACTTGACGTTTTGATGTTTATAGATAACATCTTCCGTTTCTCTCAATCAGGTGCAGAGATGTCAGCTCTACTTGGACGTATTCCGTCAGCTGTTGGTTATCAGCCAACTCTTGCAAGTGAGATGGGTAAATTCCAAGAGAGAATTACATCAACTAAAAAAGGTTCGATCACCTCTGTTCAGGCTGTTTATGTTCCAGCTGACGACCTTACAGACCCAGCTCCTGCAACTGTTTTTGCGCACCTTGATGCTACGACAGTTCTTAACAGATCGATCGCAGAAAAAGGTATCTATCCAGCTGTTGATCCACTTGATTCAACATCAAGAATGCTTGATCCTCAAATTTTAGGAGCAGATCACTATAAAGTAGCTCGCGGCGTTCAAGCTGTGCTTCAAAAATATAAAGACCTTCAAGATATCATCGCTATCCTTGGTATGGACGAGCTTAGCGAAGAAGATAAGCTAACAGTTGATAGAGCAAGAAAGATAGAAAGATTCTTGTCTCAGCCATTCTTCGTTGCTGAAGTATTTACAGGCAGCCCTGGTAAATATGTAAGTCTTGACGAAAATATCGCTGGCTTTAAGGGAATTTTAGAAGGTAAATATGATCATCTACCAGAAGCAGCATTTTATATGGTTGGAAATATAGATG
>JAHADO010000438.1 GCA_018375265.1 Campylobacter concisus
ATACCCAGCCACAAGTCGTTGGCAACAAGCTAAAGCCGATACTTAGCCATGGCGTGGAGATGATGAGTATGGGCGTTTTGATGGAGGAGGGCATGAGCCTTATCTGGCGTGGCTCGATGATTATGAAAGCGATCGAGCAGCTGCTAAGAGACGTGCTTTGGAGCGAGCTTGATGTCTTATTTCTCGACATGCCTCCAGGAACGGGCGATGCGCAGCTAACTCTAGCTCAAAGCGTGCCAGTAACGGCAGGTGTCTGCGTCACAACGCCACAAGTAGTAGCACTTGATGATAGCAAGCGTGCGCTTGATATGTTTGAGAAGCTTCACATCCCAATCGCTGGCGTCATCGAAAATATGAGCGGCTTCATCTGCCCAGATAACGGCAAAGAGTACGACATCTTTGGCAAAGGCACGACCGAAGAAGTAGCAAAAGCTTACAACACTCAAATTTTGGCTGAAATTCCTATCGAGCCAGCGGTTCGTGTGGGCGGCGATAGCGGTAAGCCAGTTAGCTTCTATGAGCCAAACTCAGTCACTGCAAAACGCTACGAGAGCGCAGCTGCAAGGCTTTGGGAAATAATAGAAAATATAAATAACGGCGGTGGGGCTGATAACTCAGCGATCCAGCCAGTAAATGACGGCAAGAGTGCTTGCTCGAAGTAAATTTACAAAAGATAAAATTTAGAGCAAATTTTAATTAAATTTGGCTACCAAAATTTGGCTTTGCTTGATGCTTAGCTTAAATTTTGTAGCCAAAATGCACTTTAAAAAATAAATTTAAAATTTAACAGGAGAAAAGATGAAAGCGATCGTAACCGTAGTCGGAAAAGATAGAGTTGGCATCGTTGCTGGCGTCTCAGCAAAGCTTAGCGAGCTAGGGCTAAACATAGACGACATCTCACAGACTATTTTGAGCGACTTTTTCACGATGATGGCGGTGGTTTCAAGCGATGAAAATAAGGACTTTACAGCCTTAAGAGCGGAGCTAGATAAGCTTGGAGAGAGCCTAAAAGTAAAGATAAACATCCAAAGCTCAGCCATTTTTGATGCTATGCACAAAATTTAAGGACAAAATATGGATATCAAAAACGTAACCGAAACGATCTCGATGATCGAGGAGCAAAATTTTGACATCAGAACGATCACGATGGGCATTAGTTTGCTTGATTGCATTGACCCTGACATTAATAAAGCCTGCGACAAAATTTACGCAAAAATCACCACTAAAGCCAAAGACCTAGTTAGAGTGGGCAATGAAATTACCGCTGAGCTAGGCATACCAAATGTCAATAAA
>JAHADO010000439.1 GCA_018375265.1 Campylobacter concisus
CACGGTTGAGGAGATCACGCAGTACACCAAAGCTGGGGCATTTTGTAAGTCATGCGTAAAACCTGGCGGACACGAGAAAAAAGACTACTATTTGGTTGATATCTTACGCGATACTAGGGCTGAGATGGACCAAGAGAGACTCGAAGCTCAGGCAAATGCTCAAGCAAACAACACGCTTAGCGACGTTAGCTTTGAGGGCATGACGATGGTTGGCCAGCTAAAAGCGATCGAATCGATCATCGACAAAGAGATCCGCCCGATGCTTATGATGGACGGCGGAAATTTAGAGATCATAGACATCAGAAACGATAACGGCGAAAATATTGACGTTTATATTCGCTATCTTGGCGCTTGCTCAGGCTGTTCAAGCGGCTCGACTGGCACGCTTTATGCGATAGAAAATGTCTTACAAGAGAGCCTAAGCCCAAAAATCAGGGTAATGCCTATATAAATTTATCGAACGGCTTCTTTTGGAGCTGTTCGCCCCCCCCTGCAAAATTAAATTTACCACCCAGACAATCTGAATTTAACCAAGCTCAAATTTAGCCTTTTAAAAATTTCAAAATTTCACTTCTAGTCTGCGTCAAATCACCCACAAATTTCTTCTCAAACTGCGATCGGTTAAAGGTTCTCTGACGCTTAGCAAGCTGGGCTGTGTGCGTGGCGATGAGCGTTTCTAGCTCGCTTTTTGAAATTTCACCCTCCAAAAACTGCTTGCACTCTTTTAGACCTATTGATTTTAGGGGTTTTGGCTCGCTTTTATACTTGTCAAATAAAAACTTCGCCTCATCTATCAAGCCCTCATCTAGCATATTTTTCGTCCGCTTTGCGATGCGAGCTCTAAGCTCCTCTTTGTCCCATAAAATTTCAAATATCGCAAGCTCTTTTATGACACTCTCTTTGGTATTTTGCTTTAGCCAGATGCTTGGGATTTGGCCACTAAATTTATAAATTTGATACCATTTTTCGAGGCGATAAGAGTCATTTTGGCTAAATTTACTTGCAAACTCGGGGTCGTTTTGTAAAGCTAGCTCGTAAATTTCCTCGTTGCTTAAATTTAGCTCGCATTTTGGCACATCTGGCGCAAGGCCGCTAAGCATCGCCTTTAGATAAAAGCCGCTTCCGCCTGTGATGATGAGTTGGCAGCCTTGCGAGCGCGCAAATTCTTTTGCATTTTTGTAAATTTCAAAAAATGCCCCAACGCTAAATTCCTCATCAGGGTAAATTTCATCCACACCAAAGTGCTTCACGGAGTCCAGCTGCCAAGGCTTTGGCTTTGCGCTAGCGATATC
>JAHADO010000440.1 GCA_018375265.1 Campylobacter concisus
ATTTGGTAAGACCAAAAAGCACTTTTTTGCAAAAGATTTATGGAGCTTTGTTGGTTGTAAGGTGTGAATATTAGCCAAAAGTTTATAAATTCTACTTTAATGCCCCTGATCTTATGATCTCATCCGCTAAATTTCTTATCATAGAGGTGTGATCTAAGAAAAATGTTTTGTCACTTGGCAAATGTGGCTGATATACTAGCGTTTTAGCTACTGTGCGCTTAAGATCACATTTATCAGTTCAAACTCAGGCGGGAAAACAAAATAAAGTTTTGGCTTGGGAATTTCATTTTGAAAGAGCCTTTGTGCGTAAAATTTACTGAAATTTTCATTTTTTGGTAGCTTTATCTCTTTAAAGAGCTCAAGTGGTAAAAAGTAGCGTGCCAAGGCATGAAGTCCGTGCGCAAAGATGTAGAGGCGTTTTTCAAATTTAGGTGCATCTGTCCTGCCAAAAGTGGCGCAAAATTTCTGCAAATGCTCGCTCATAGCAGCCGTATCTTTTTCATGCAAGGCAAGCACAAATTTAACCGCTTCTCTTTCGTTTGCTGGCTTTTTAGACTCTGCAAAAGTGCGAGCTTTTTCTAGGGCAGGGGCGAGTAAATTTTCATCTTGCCAAAGCATCGCCGTGAGCAGATCATGCATAACACATAGAAATTTATAGCCGTTTTTGCTAGGTGGCAGGCCTTTTGGAAAGATGTTTGCCATACTATCTGTGTCACCACAAGCGATAGCAAAAAATGCCGGTATGAGCTTCTCGCACTGGTCATATCCACCGCTGCATCCTGGGAGTAAATTTAGCTTGGCGTATTGAAAAATGAGATCATTTAGTGCCTCGGCGTCGCCATCAGCTAGGCACTTTTCAAGGCAAAAGTCGTAGCGTCTAGCTCTTGAAAAAGAGAGTAATCGTATGAGCTCACACAAAAAGTCGTATTCATTTAAATTTTTCTCTTTTATTTCAGCGTAAATGCTTGCATACTCGTCTAAAAGTAGCTCTTCGTCGCTTTTTGGTGGTTTTTTAGCTTTGAAAATATTAAATAAGCCTTCTAAAAATGACATTTTGTGTCTCCTTATTTTTGCTAATTTTAGCCAAAAACGCCTAAAATGGCTTAGTTTTTTTTGAATTGCAAAATTTAAATTTAGCGGATAGTTTAACCGCATTTTGGTTATAATCGCCCAAATTTAAGCGAGCTTAGGACAAAGATGGCAGGCGAAGATCAGGAAAAGACCGAAGAAGCGACCCCAAAAAAGATAGAAGACGCCAAAAAGGACGGCAAC
>JAHADO010000011.1 GCA_018375265.1 Campylobacter concisus
GTAAAAGGCGAGTACTACGGCAAGCCATGGCCAGCATGGGATGAAAAACACCCTGGCACACCGATACTTTACGATATGAGTAAGCCTTATGCAGAGGGCGGCTCTGGCTTTAGAAACCGCTTTGGCTTAGAGCATAACGGCGTTAGCCAGCTAGCTAGCGAAGAGGCAACTTTGGTTGGCTCAGCTATAAAAGGTGGCTATCCACAAATCACAAAAGATAATATAGAAAAAGTCCTAGGCATCACTCTAACAGAAGAAGAGAAAGCTAAGATAGGACCAAGCTGGAGCATGGACTACAGCGGTATCATATTAGAAAAATGCCGTGAAAAAGGGGTCGTGCCGTATGGTAATGCAAGGGCTAGAGCTATCGTTTGGGAATTTCTTGATCCTATCCCAAAACATAGAGAGCCTATCCACTCACCACGATGGGATCTTGTCCAAAAGTATCCAACATTTGATGATCAAGCTAGAAATTTCCGTGTTTCTACTAAATTTAAGTCAGAGCAACAAGCAAAAGACTGGTCAAAAGAGTTTCCTATCGTATTTAGCACGCAACGCGTCGTAAATTTAAGTGGTGCGGGAATGATAGAAAGAACTAGTAAATACCTCTCAGCTATCACACCTGAGATGTTTGCTAATGTCCATCCTGAGCTTGCTTTAAAATACGGCATAAAAGATCGCGATATGATGTGGATCCACAGCCCACAAGGCACGAAGATCAAAGTAAGGTGCTATCACAGCTATATGGTCACTCCAGATAGAATTTGTATGCCTTACAACTTCGCTGGCGTTATGCAAGGTGTCGATCTCTCAGCTCGCTACCCAGAGGGCACTAAGCCTTATGTTATCGGCGAGAGCTTTAACACAGTTACTAACTACGGATTTGACCCTGTTACTCAAATTTCAGAATTTAACGCAGGTCTTTGCCGTATAGAAAAAGCTGAGGAGAATACCTTTAAAACATCGTTTTATCACGAGTATGGCGAGAGAGACGCCCTAGGTAAAGAGTAAGGAGAGAAAAATGGCAAGAATGAAATTTTTTGTAGATACTAATAGATGTATCAGCTGCTATGGATGTCAAGTCGCTTGCTCTTCTGCTCATGAGCTTCCAGTAGGAATTTATAGAAGAAAGGTTATCACACTTCACGATGGTATCGAGGGCAAAGAGGTTTCAACCACTATCGCGTGTCAGCACTGCACCGATGCACCTTGCGAGCAAGTTTGTCCGGTTGATTGCTTCTACATTAGAGCTGATGGCATCGTGCTTCACGATAAAAACAAGTGCATAGGCTGTGGATACTGCTTATATGCTTGTCCATTTGGTGCGCCACAGTTTCCTAAAGATGGGGCATTTGGCGTAAAAGGCGTAATGGATAAATGCACTATGTGCGCAGGCGGTCCAGAGCCAACTAACTCACACGAGGAGAGAGAGCTTTACGGTCAAAACAGAATGGCTGAGGGCAAAGTGCCTATGTGTGCGGCTATCTGTTCTACAAACGCACTTTTAGTTGGCGACGCTGCTGAGGTTTCAAATGTATATCGCAAACGCGTTATGCTAAGAAATACAGGACTAAACGTATAACATTAAGGAGGGCGCTTGCTCTCCTTTTAAATTTATAAAATTTAAATTATTTTTATGATTTTTATAATCTAAAATTTCATCAATAATTTTTCTTATCTATTAAAATTATCAAAAATATATAACTTTTTTATCTCAATATGAAATTTTACTCTAACCCTCTAAAGCCCTAAATTTACGTAAAGTTGATTATTAGATTGTAAAAAATATTATTTATGCTTTCAATTTACATTCTTTTATGATAATCGTTTTTATTTTAATCAAAGTAAAGGCTTGCTAATATTCGGGCAAAATATATTTTACAGGTGGTTTAACTAATGAATAAATTTTTTAAATTTATGCTTATCATGCTACTGCCTATCTGGCTTGTAGCAAAAAATGACGACTACACACAAGTCGCAGCTCAGATAAAAGAGTCATTACAAAAAGTAATAACAGAGTATAGAGCTGGCAACGTCGAGCAAGCAGTTAGCGATACTCAAAATGCTTATTTTGGCCTATTTGAAGATGTCGAAGCTGGCATCAGAATAAATTTAGGTCAGAAAAAAGCTTACTCTATGGAGAAGCAGTTTGGCGAGATCAGAAAGGCGATAAAAGCTGGCGAAGCACCAGATGACGTGCAAAAAAGAATAGATCAGATAAATAGCGAAATCGCTGAAGTTTTGCCAGTTATTTTAAATGGTCATAAGCTTGTTGGTGAGTACTCAGACAGCCCAGCACAAGCTGCTGCAAGTGGCTATGACACTTCTAAATTTATCCCTGAGTGGAAGGTGGCATTTGAAAATTTATCAGCTACTTTGGATAAAGCCATAGCAAGCTACGAGAGCGATAAACAAGATGATGCTAAAAATTCTATCCAAGATGCTAAATTTAATGATTATAGAAACACTCAACTTGAAATCGCCGTTCGCCAATATATAGAAAATGGCAAAAGCATAGATGCTGACATCCAAAGAAAGATGGGTGAAGCGATCAGTGGCATCACAAATGGCATAAGCAAAGATGACTTTAAAGTAAAGCTAGAAGAGATCAAAAAGTTAGCTTATGATGCCGTTGCAAAACTTCCAGCTGAAACAGTAAAACTAGCAAAAGTTGATATGAGTAGTGCAGCATCTAGCGATAGCAGCGAAGATAGTGGCACAGACTACACTCAAACTGTTAAAAACATAAATGACAAAATTCAAGCAGCCATCGCGCTTTACAAAGGTGGCAATAGCGCTAAAGCTATGGGCGATATCCAAGACATCTACTTTGATGAGTTTGAAGGTAGCGGCATGGAGAACAAAGTAGGTGCGATAGATGTAAATTTAAAAACAGCTATCGAAGCTACATTTGGTAACCTTGTGGCCCTTATGAAATCAGGTGCAGACGAAAAAACACTTGAAGAGAGTGCAAGCAAGATGTCATCTCAGCTAGCAGCCGCACTTGAGAAAACTAGCGGTTCAAGCTCACCTTGGACGCTATTTATCTGGGCTCTAACTATCATCTTAAGAGAGGGCTTTGAAGCTCTTATCATCGTTGCAGCTGTTGTTGCATATCTTGTAAAAACTGGCAATGCAAAATCTATGGGCAAGGTCGTATATAGCTCAGTTGGCGTGGCTGTCATCTTAAGCTTTGTCATGGCTTGGATAATGAACGTCATCTTTGGCGAGGCAGCAGGTCAAAAAAGAGAGCTTATGGAAGGCATCACGATGCTTGTTGCAGTGGGACTTCTATTTTATGTTGGCTTCTGGCTTCTTTCAAATGCTGGTGCTAAAAAATGGAACGACTATATCAAATCTCACTTATCTGAGTCTATCTCAAGTGGCTCAAGCACGATGCTTTGGTGGACTGTATTTTTAGCGGTATTTAGAGAGGGCGCTGAGACAGTGCTATTTTATCAAGCGCTTATCTTTGACGCAAAAGACTCAGCTGGCTACTCAATGATCGCAGCTGGCTTTGTTGTAGGTCTTATCGTTCTTTTAATAGTCTATTTCTTATTTAAAATTTTCGCTATTAAAATTCCTATTAAGCCATTTTTTATATTTACATCAGCTATCATCTTTTACATGTCGATCGTCTTTGTTGGCAAGGGCGTTGGCGAGCTAGTTGAGGGCAAAATTTTCATCCCAACTATCATAAAAGGACTAAATTTTCCTGACTGGATGAGAGACTGGCTAGGACTTATGCCATATTACGAGAGCTTAGTACCTCAAATCATTATGGTGCTTGCCCTAATTATAGGCATCGTTATCATGAAATCAAAACAAAATAAAAACTAATCTTATATAAAGGAGAGGATATGAATAAAATTCTTAGTTCAGCTCTAGCACTTAGTCTAGCGGCTGGTTTTGCACTTGCTGGAGAGCACCCAATCGGCGAGCCTGTAGAGGCTAATGGCATGGAGATAGCTGCAGTTTATCTTGAGCCAATCGATATGGAGCCAAAAGGCGTTGATCTAGCTCCAAGTTTGGCTGATCTTCACTTAGAAGCTGACATCCACGCTATAAAAGGCAACAAAAACGGCTTTGGCGAAGGCGAGTGGATCCCATACCTAAAGATCAACTATGAGCTAAAAAACCTTGATAATGGTAAAACTAAAAAAGGTACATTTATGCCAATGGTTGCAAGCGATGGCCCACACTACGGCGCTAACGTAAAAATGGATACAGGTGTAGGTAACTATGAGCTTAAATTCCACATCGACAATCCAGAAAAACAAGGCTTTGGTCGCCACGCTGACAAAGAGACTGGTGTTGGTAAATGGTTTGAGCCTTTCACAACAACTTATAAATTTCAATGGACAGGTGGTCCTGTTAAATAGTCACTTTGGGGCGTTCTCGCCCCTTTTTAAAAATTCTCATAGGGTTTAGTTATGTCAATTTACTTCTATCAGGTCTTTTTAGCCCTCCTTGGATTTACGCTTTTTGCTGCCTTAAATAACAATGGCAAAAGTTTAAAAACGATCTTTTTACCGTCATTTCTTGGCGTTGTTGCTGGTGTGCTTATCTTTAAAGCTGCTCGTCATGCGCTTGTTGATGACCAGTTTAAAATTTTCATAGATTCTGTGACACTGGTTTTTCTACTCATTAGCATTTTATGGATATTTTTCGAGCTTAAGATAGCAAAAATCGTAACATTTTTTATTTTAGGCATCGGCTTTGGCTTTGGCTATAGCTCAAGTAGCGCATTGTTCCCACTTTTTGGTGGCGAGCTGCTTGACACGCTTTCAGTCATTAGCTTCTTTTTGATGATCTTTGCGATGATCTTGATAATATTTTTATTTTTCTTCATTTCAAATTTAAAAGCAAGCATCCCATCATCAGTAGCTAAAATTTTAGCTCTTATCACATTGGTCTTTTTATTAGTTGATAGAAGCTCACAAACTGCACTCGAGCTTTTGCGTGCAGGCGCTTTAAAGATAAGTAGCGAGCTAAATTCTCAAATTTTATCTATCAGCGCAAAAGGCATCTACGTCACAGAATTTAGTGCCTATTTTTACATAGCAGTGATCCTTCTTTTATGCATCATCGCGCTTTGCTTTGTGCCAAAGAGTATCGATAAGAGCACGTTTGGCTCTATCAAATACCGTTTTACAAAAGCCATTAGAGAAAATGTCTTTGACAATGTAAAATTTGCATTTTGCAGCGTTTTAATAGCGCTTGGCTTCTCACTTTATTTTGATCTTTACGCATCTCGCCCACCTCAAATTTCAGAGCCAGTCTTGGTTGAGCCAGTGGGAGATAAATTTATATTTGATGTTGATATGTTAAAAGATAATGAACTTCACAGATTTGCCTACATCACAGATGAGGGCAAGCAGATAAGATTTTTCTTGCTAAACCGCTTTAGCGACCGCCCATCTCCTGTCATCGTCTTTGACTCGTGCATGATTTGTGGCGATATGGGCTACATAAAAAGAGGCAATGACCTTATTTGTATCTCTTGTAATGTTAGAATTTTCTTGCCGTCAGTTGGCAAAGAGGGCGGTTGTAACCCGATCCCTATGGCATTTACCTTTGATGGTAAAAATATCATAGTTGATTATAAAACGATCGTCGCAGGGGCAAACTACTTTAGCAAGGTCGTCGAAAAGATGGTGCTTGATCCTGTAAGCCACAAAAAGGTGAGCAATCTTGATTCAAGATCATATTTATACTACGGACGCACATATTTCTTTGAGAGCAACGAAACTCAGGCGAAATTTGAAGCAAATCCAGAAAAATATGTAGAAACAAATGGAACGTTAAAATGAAAAATATGCAACTAAGAATGATAAAAAGCTCGATCACTGGCTCAAAGGTGCAAAAGACGATGGCGTTTATCACCATCTTGCTAGCTGCTCTTTTGATAGCTTGCATGCTAAATATCACGCTAAAAATTGGCGATCAAGTGGCAAGTGAGCTTAGAGGATATGGCTCAAATATCGTCGTTTTACCACGCGGTGAGAGCCTAAGCATCGAGATCGAGGGTAAAAATTTCACCCCACTAAAATCACAAAATTTACTCCCAGAAGCTGATATCTACAAGATAAAAGAGATCTTTTGGAGAAATAACATCGTTGCTTTTGCTCCGTTTTTAGAGACAAAGGTAAAAGACGCTAAGGGTGATGAGTTTAGCTTTGAGGGGACATATTTTGATAAAAATATCGGACTAAAAGATGAGCCAGAATTTAGCACAGGCGTTAAGAGTTTGTATGGATTTTGGGGTGTTGAGGGCGCTTGGCCAAAAGATGAGAGCATGGATGAAATTTTAGTCGGCGATGAGCTTGCAAAGGCTAAAAATTTAAAAGTTGGTGACAAGCTTAGCCTTGTAGGCAAAAATGGCACAAAAGAGGTTAGCGTGGTTGGCATCTTAAAAGGGGCAAGCGACGAGGCACATAAGCTAATAGGCTCGCTCAAACTTGCTGGCGATCTATCAGGGCATCCTGGCTCATATACAAAAGCTGAAGTCTCAGCCATGACGATCCCAGAAAACGACCTATCGTTAAAAGCAAGAAGAAATTTAGACAACCTTGATAGTGCAGAGTACGATAAATGGTATTGCTCAGCTTATGCTGGATCTATCGCATTTCAGATAGAAGAAAATTTACCAAACGTTAGCGCAAAGGCAAGCCTTCAAGTAAGCGATGCTGAGAGTAATATCGTAAAGAAAATTCAAAGCCTAATGGGTATCGTTAGTATCATCGCTCTTGTGGTCTCAGCCATCGGTATAACGTCGCTAATGACAAGTGAAATTTATCGCCGCAAAAAAGAGATCGGCCTTTTAAAAGCCATAGGTGCAAGTAACTTTGAAATTTACGCCCTTTTTGCTAGTGAGAGCCTTGTGGTTGCCTTTTTTGCAGGTATCACGGGAGCATTTTTAGGATACGCGCTAAGCTACGTGATGTCTTACATCATCTTCTCTCACGGCATAGGCATAGCATGGATCGTGCTGCCAATTAGCGTGGCGTTTGCCTTGCTTATCTCAGTCGTTGGCTCGCTAATGCCAATGAGAAACGTCATAAATTTACTACCTGCGGAGGTGCTATATGACCGCAAATAGCAAATTCTTTTACAACCTGATCTACAAAAGCCTAAAAAATGGCTCATCAAGGGTTATGGTCATCGTGATCTCGATCTTGCTTGGAGCGTGCGTGTGTGCGGCATTTGTCAATGTCTATCTAGATATCGACTCAAAGGTCTCACGCGAGCTAAAAACTTATGGTGCAAATATGATCTTTGCTCCAAAAGATATGGCGACAAGCGATGATATGAGCGAAAAAACTTATAATGAAATGATCGCTAAAGTGCCAAAAGATAAGCTTTTAGGCGAGAGCGGTTATCTCTTTGCTCAGGCAAATATCGGCCCAACTAATGCCATCGTCATGGGGACAAAATTTAGCAATCTAAAAAAGGTTAAGCCGTTTTTAGATGTTAGAGATGGAGGGATGATAAATGTCGATTTTGACGATAAAAACGTGCTAATAGGCGTCGATCTTGCTCGTCAAGCTGGCTTTAAAGCAGGCGATGATATAGAAATTCGTGCCATTGGTTCAAATGAGAGCATAAATGTAAAGATAAAAGGAGTAGTGGCAAGTGGCGACAAAGAGGATGCCCTTTTGATCACGTCACTATCTTTGGCTCAGAAAATTTCAAACAAAGTTGGCAAGATAAACTACGCTGAAGCTGTTGTGCTTGGAAATTTTGACGAGATAACATCACTTGCAAAAACTATAAGCAATGATGAAATAGTCGCAAAACCAGTGGCTAAGGTCTCAAAGTCTGGGGGCTATATCTTAGAAAAGATCAAACTTCTAATGGCGCTTGTTAGCCTTGTCATCTTGCTCATTACTTCAATGTGCGTAAATACAACGCTTAGTGCTATCTTACTCTCTCGATCAAAAGAGATCGCACTTCTTAGAGCCATAGGCGCAAGCAAAAAAGATGTATTGAGGCTATTTGGCTTTGAAACATTTGTGACAGCGCTCATCTCAGCGTTAGTTGGAGCGTTTTTAGGTTATCTACTAGCTCAAATTTTAGGTTATGCGATATTTGATTCTAGTATTGATTTTAGAATTCTAAGCATCCCAGTAGCTGTGGTCATATCACTTCTTTTTGCAGCGATCGCAGCGTTTTACCCGATTAAGCGGGCACTTAATAACAAAATGGCAGATACACTAAGAGGAGAATGATATGCAAAATGCACTAGAACTTAAAAATATTTGTAAAATTTTTGGCGATGTAAAAGCACTTGATGATATAAGTTTTGAGGTTAAAAAGGGCGAGTGGGTCAGCGTCATGGGACCAAGCGGTAGTGGTAAGAGTACGCTTGTAAATATCCTTTCTCTAATGGATACTCCAAGTAGTGGCGTTTATATGCTTGGCGGCGATGATGCTAGCAACCTAAATGCCGATGATACGCTTAAATTTAGACGTGAAAAGATCGGACTTGTCTTTCAGCAGTTTCACCTAGTGCCATATCTTAGCGCGCTTGAAAACGTGATGATAGCGCAGTATTATCATAGCTCAGTTGATGAAGAGGATGCTAAAAAGGCGCTTGAGGCAGTTGGTCTCTCTCACAGGCTAACACACAGACCAAGTCAGCTAAGTGGCGGCGAGCAACAACGCCTTTGTATCGCGCGCTCGCTCATAAACGACCCTGAAATTTTAATAGCAGATGAGCCAACTGGTAACCTTGACGAGGCAAATGAGAGGATCATACTTGATCTATTTTGCAAGCTAAGAAAAGAGGGCAAGACGATACTTCTAGTCACTCACAACCCAGATCTAGGCGAGTATGGCGATAAGATCGTCTATCTAAGACACGGCAAACTAGAGAATATCCGCACTATTGAAAATCCAAAGGTGCCAAATGCGATATAAAATTTTACTTTTATGTCTAGTCTCAGTCCTAGTTTTGGGCTGCGTCAAGCAGTATGAGAAGCACCACATCACGCTAAATGACTCAAGTGGCATCGATACGCAGTTTTTCCCTACCGAAAAGCGTCTAAAGATAGGCGATAAGCCATATATGCTCTTTTTCTTTGGCACGGACTGCGGAGTGTGCAAGGCCGCGATCCCTGATCTAAACGCACTTGAAAAAGAGTATGGCAAAGAGGTTCAGTTCATTGGCATTTTAGGACCTAGCAAGGGCTTTGATAAGGATATCGAAATCTTAAAAGAGCACAACATCACCTTTAAAACTACAAGCGACAAGGTCTCGGTTGATTACTTCAGCAAGGCAGTTGGTGGCGTTATGGGCGTGCCAGTTATCTATTTTTTTGATAAAGATGGTAAGATGCGATCAAAATTTATCGGTCTTACACCAAAAAGTGTGCTTGAAGGTGCTATAAGATCGCTCTTATAGGAGTGAAGATGAGAAATTTCTTTTTATTTGTTCTAACGGTGTTTTTTGTCGGATGTGCTAGCAGCACGCCAAATATCTCGGTAAAAACGAGCGATCCGATCTTTTTTACGCTTAGTGAAGCAAACAAAAGCGTATATGTAAATTTTAAAAATAGCGCAACTGGACAAGATGTAAATGCTGAAATTATAAGCGAATTTGCAAAGGCTGGCTTTAGAAATGAGCCAAATATCAAAAATGCTGACTTCATCATCCTTGGCGACGTGCAAAGCTTTTCTAGGACAACCAAAAGAGATCCTAGATTTTCAATGGGCATGGGATATGGCTTTGGCAGACCAAGTTTTGGCTTTGGCTACTCGATGTTTTTCCCATTTGACTATGATGACTATGATGACGACTTTAGCACAAACAGCTATGCTTACTACATGCAAGTAAGCGTGCTAGTGCGCCCAAAAGATGGCGGTGAGAAAGCGACAAATATCTCGCTCATGCAAGCTGGCAATGTCTATTCGCCAAGCTACATTTGGCCATTTTTCAAAGAGCGCCTAGCAAAACAGATCGTTAGCTTTTTTTATAACGTCTCACAAAGGTAGAGAAATTTAGCGAAATTTAAAAGGAGTTAAGATGCTAGTTGATGGAAGCTACGAAATTTTATCTTGTGATGATGTGGAGCTTGGCATAAAAAGAAGTTCTACTTTGTCCTTTTATGCCTGTTATGACGATGTCAAGGAGGCAAAAGCTCTTTTAGTCATCATTCCTGGTCTTGGAGCAGACTCTGACTCTGGATATAGAACTCATCTCATGCGAACCATGGCAGAGAACTATGATGTGGCGTGTATTAGTGTGGATTATCACTGCATAGGCAACCGCCCACAGCTTGGAGCTCAATGTTTGTTAGATGATTTGGACCGTGCGATATTAATAGATGAGTTAGCCAAAATTGGTATAACATTACCAATAGACATAAAGGCGGTCGATAGTTATAAAAAAACATGTTTTTTATTTGAAAGTCTTAGTGAGGAGATCACTCTTAGAAAAAAGGCAAATATTTTGCCTGCAAGTTATAAGCTAAATTTGAGTTGCACAATGTATCCAACAAAAGATGAATACCAAAATTTTGGCATTATGCAAGCTATTGATATATTAAATGCTATTCTTTATACTAAGCATAATTTATGCGCTGGAAAATTTAATAAAATTCCTGTTATTTTGGTAGGAAGCTCACATGGTGGCTATCTTGCAAATTTATCAGCTAAAATTGCTCCGTGGTTAGTAGATGCTGTGATAGATAATAGCTCCTATGCTATATTTTTATGGCGTCTTATTGGCTTTGGAAAAGAGATTGATTTTACTAAATTTTTTTGTTGTGCGACTGATGACTTTTATCAAGATATTTGCCTCTATCTTTTTGATAAAACCTATTGGACACTAGATAAGACTTCACTATATTATTTTAATGAATCTAGAGAAGAGATAAGAAATATCTTAAATCCGAAACATTTAAAGGTACAGAGTAAATTTAAAAAGACGTTTTATATTGGATATCATTGTGTGAATGATGATATAGCCCCTGCAAAGGATAAAACCGAGCTTTATGAGGCTCTTAAGAAGCTAAAATTTGACGCAACTTTGCATATGATAAAAGATGAGAGCGAGGTTGATGGTAAATTTATAAAGTCTCTAACTCACGGCATGGGGATGTCTTATAAACTGCTTTTGCAAAGAGAGCTTCCTGGCGTTATGAAGAAAATTTTGTCTAAAAAGGATAAAAAAGATGAGATCAATGAAAAATGCATAGAGTATAAGTGTGGTGATTTGCTTTATAAATTTAGTGAAGTCTCAGATCAGATAAGGCTTGAAGTTACTAATATTTAAATTTTAGAGCCATTTTATCTAAAGCTAGGCTTTTAAAGACCTAGCTTTAAATTTTCTAGTTATCTATCATAAAATCATAAAATTCGTTGTTATATTCTACGTTTCCTACTTTGCTGTATTGTATAAGTGCGGCTTTGATGTTATCGATTTGCTGATACATAAAGCCAAGGGCAGCTCTGTTTTCAACAGCACTTGGATCATTTAGCTTTGTAAGTTCCAAAAGTGCGATCGCATTTGCTATTTTGTTTGCTCCAGTGGCTGCCACAGAGGCCAAAAATAGCGTTCCAGCGTCATTTATCTTAAACTCGTCTATAACCTCATTATAAAGCTTATAGCTCTCATCAAAGTCGTTTGTAAAAATATCCACGTATGCTAGAGTTTGGATCAAATTTATATTTTTTGGCGCACTCTTTAGCTCGGCTCTTAGCCTATCGCGCTCCCTTGTTAGCAAGCCTGAGATCTGAAGTAGCTTGATGTACTGCTTTTTGATGATGTCAGCGCCGTGATAAAAAGCATTTGAGTCGAGATTTTTATCGTTAAAGTAAATTTGTATCGCTTTTGCGTACTCTTTGATGTTTTGATCTTTGTTTTTAGAGATGAAATTTAAGATATTTGCGATGATGTCGTTTGGCAAGATTTTCATGAGCTCATCAGCTTTTTTTGACATTAGCTCATCGTTGTTTGAAATTTTAGCGGTGATGATATCAAAGGCTAAATTTAGCGTCGTAGGCTCTTTTGGCTCTTCAAGCCACCTTATCATCGCACTTTGGTTGCCGCTAACTAGGCTTAAAAGTGAGGCGTATAAATTTACAGGTTTTAGGCTCTTGTCGTTTTCTAAATTTTCTCCGATCTCTTCAACTAGTTTTGGATTTAAATTTCTATTTATATCCATGCAGATAGCCCCAAAGATGCCAGAGAGGTGGTTATTTACATCCTGATGGTAGCTTGCTATAAAGTGCTTTGCAGCAAGGCTAAAATTTCCAAGCTGAGCGTAGCTAAGAGCTAGGTTATACTGCAAGATCGAGTGGTTTGGGTAGGCTTTGGCAAGCTCTTCAAAGTCCTTGTTTGCTTCTTTTAAGCGGTAGTTAAGTGCCTTTGCGATGGCTTCGCTAAGTTTGGCATTGACCTTTGAGGCGGCGGCACTTTGGCTAAGGTAGTCATTTGCCGCTGAGGTGTCATCTAAAAAGACGCTAACACCGCCTTTTCTTATCTGCTCGATGCTCTGTTTTGCATCAAAAACCTTGTAAGGTGCGAAGTAAAATAGCGTCTCGTAGCGTCTTGTTCTATCAAAAAACATATCGTCGCTAAAGTGCGCCTGAGCTAGGCTGACGTCAAAAAGATCTGGCTTTAGGATGGTCTTTATCTTGTAAATTTTACTTGGCATCGAGGCGTTGTAGTCATAAACATCTTTGATAAATGCCGCCGCGTCGCCATAATCAGCCGTTTTTAGATCGATTAGTGCCTCAGTCATCTTGATAAGGTCGATATTTGGCGTATTTTTAGAAGCCTTTGTTAGATAGTCCCTTGCCTTGTCGTATTTACCAAGTCTTGCGTAGAGCTGCGCTAGCGTAAAGTCAGCCTTAAACGCCTTTTGCCCTTCAAGCTTAGCTATGGCTCTCTCATCATCGCCAAGAAGCGATAAAATTTTAGCACTCAAGTAGGCATACTCGCCCTTATAGTCCTCTGTGCTAGGGTGCGAGAGTGCTTGCAGCGCCTCGTAATAATTACCCTTGTAATAATTAACTAGCGCATAGTAGTAGCTGTAAAGTGGTGAGCTGTTTTCATACTGCAAAAAGGAGTCCGCAAGCCCAATGTAGTAGTTGAAATTTTTGGTGTTATTTAGCTCAAGCGAGCAAACAGCGGCGTTTATGGCGCTAACTGCGGTGTTTTCGCGGTCGGTTATCGCTTTGTTAAACGAGATGATCGCCTCGTCGCATTTTTCTTGTTTCATCTGCGAAACGCCGAGGTTGTAGTTTGAAAGCGACTGGTTATAAACAGCTATGTTTTCATAAATTTTTAACGCTTCAAATTTATTGCCACGCTCATAGAGCTGGTTAGCCTTGTTTATCATCTCATCGATCTTTGAAGCGCAAAAATTTTGCGTTGGGTAGTTGTTTTCTATATTTTTTACGATCGCTGTAGTGTCTATCTCCTCTTTTTTATCTTTTTTTAGCAAGACGATTAGCAAAACAACGATCAAGATGACAAGCACCAAAGCAGCCGCACCTATGATGATAAAGAGCTTTTTCTTGCTCTTTTTTACTGGTATTGGCTCTGGGAT
>JAHADO010000441.1 GCA_018375265.1 Campylobacter concisus
TGCTTGGCGGGGACAATCTCATACTAAACTCAAAAAATGAGAGCTACATAAGCTACGCAGACCTTGCGCTTGCGATCATTGACGAGCTAAAAAACAAGAAATTTATCCAAAAGCGCTTCACTGCGGTCGGCGAGAGAGCGTGAATTTATAAATTTGACAGCCAGCAAAGGCTCGTAAGTCAAATTTAGCTGGCTGTCTTTGACAGAAAATTTAAGTATAATCACGAAAAAATTTAAGGGAGCTTATGCAAGTTGGCATTAAATTTTCAACTGCGATACACGCGCTTTTATGTGCTAAATTTTTTGAAAACGAGAAGGTTACAAGCGAATTTATAGCAGGTAGCATAAACACGAATCCAGTTATCGTTAGGCGTCTGCTTGGCACTCTAAAGGCCGCGGAGCTCGTAAATGTCGCAGCTGGAGTTGGTGGAGTGAGCCTTGCAAAAGAGCCAAAGGACATAAATTTACTTGAAATTTTTAACGCAGTAAACGACAAAGAAAAACTTTTTAAAATTCACTCTGACTCACCCAAAGCCTGCCCAGTTGGCGGTAGGATAGAAGAGCTTTTGTCTGGGCACTTTTTAAGAGCGCAAACTGCCCTAGAAAATGAGCTAAAAAGCGTTACTTTGCAAGATTTATTAGACGAGCTTGCGAGATAAATTTAGGCTAGAGCTTGATCCTTTCTAGCCTAAAATAAATTTACAAACTACTCCTGCATCGATATCCATTTTTGTGCGATCCTGACGGCATTTGTCGCAGCTCCAACGCGGATCTGATCGGCACTGCACCAAAGGTGAAGCACATTTGATCTAAAGTTATCAACCCTGATCCTGCCAACGTAAGTCTCGTTTGTATCGCTTGAGATAGTAGGCATCGGATACTCTTTTTTAGCCGGATTATCGACTACGACGACGCTTGGAGCTTTACTTAAAACCTCTCTTGCCGCATCTGCGCTCACGTCTTTGTCAAAGTGGATAGTGATCGCCTCAGAGTGGCTTCTAAGCACTGGCACACGCACACATGTCGCGCTCACTTCGATATCTTTGTGAAGAATCTTTTGCGTTTCATTGACCATTTTCATCTCTTCTTTTGTATAGTCGTTATCCAAAAAAACGTCGATGTGTGGGATCACGTTTAACGCTAGGCGGTGTGCAAAGACCTTTGGCTCGCACTCATCAAGCTTAAATTCAAAAAACTTTTGCATCTGAACAACAAGCTCCTCCATGCCCTCTTTGCCAGCGCCACTTGCTGCTTGATAGGTAGAAACA
>JAHADO010000442.1 GCA_018375265.1 Campylobacter concisus
ATTAAAGATGATCGCTGACCAGTTAAATATCAAAAAAAGCATCACTAAGCTAGTGCAAATTTTATGACCTTTTCTAAATTTTGGCAGCCTCACGCGATATGAGTTGAAAAAAACTCTTACCATAAGTGGCGTTGCGATCACACAAAATGGCAAAAACTGCTCAAGCTCCAGCCTTTGGCGCACAGAGACTATCATACAAAAGCAAAATGAGCAAATGGCGATAAACCACAAAAGATCCTTCTTCTCCTTAACCCAAATTCTATAAATCGTATATACAAAAAAGATAAAGACAAATGGCGAAAATACAGCGGCAAATATGCCAAAGGTATCGATAAAATGCCCACTTGGTCTGCCATTTGTTTCAAAGCCAAAAAAGTAAAGCGTCAGCAAAAATAAAATGGCGCTTAGCCAAGCAAGTGGCGGCTTTCTTTTATAAAGTGCAAATATAAAAAATCCTGCATAAAATATCAAAAAATCACCATCTATGAAAAAGGCTAGGCAGAAAAAGAGGCTAAATAAAATTTTCTTTTTAATATGAAAAAGATATATGCATAAAAGCGCCAGAGTGATGCAAATTCCAGCGTTATTTATGATAAGGGCTGAAGCTAGCGTACCAGGAAGCAGCACAAAAAGTAGGACCGCTATAATCCTGTCAAACTCGAGCTTAATGTAAAATTTACTTACTTTATACATCAAAACCACGCTTGCGATGTGAAAAAAGATCATTACGCCTCGCACAGCAAGGTCATTTTGACCAAAAAAGTGGGTGCTTAGTTTTAAGATAAAGCTTAAAAGGCTGTGCTTTTGAAAGAAAATTTCAGCCTCATTGTAGCTTATACTAAGAGAATTTGCCGCATAAAGCAGAAAAACAAAATCAATCAAACATATCAAAAATACGCTAAAAGCGATGTGTCTGCTAGCAAATTCTCTAACTCTTTCTAACAAATTTATCCCTTAAATATGTATATCCCAGAAAAACTCAACCCAGTCATGAGCCTCTTTTACCTTAAATTCAGGCAAAAGCAGAGCCTTCTCTTTGTAAAATACGGTCGCTATTTTTATATCTAAATTTGGATAGCGTTTAAGCAGCTCTCTTTTTATCTCGACCATGCTCTCTCCGCTATCGATGATATCATCAACAAGCAAAATTTTAGTGTATTTGCTAAGATCTGGCACGTTAAAAATTTGTATTGTATCAAGCTTGTTTGTATCCTCGTAGTGGATAGAATTTAGGGTAAATAAATTTCTATTTTCAAGCGCAACAGCT
>JAHADO010000012.1 GCA_018375265.1 Campylobacter concisus
CATCTTTTGTTTTAACTTCACTTAAGTTTTTAAATAAATAGCTGTAAAGCCACGATAAATTCTCGTTTTTTACCAAATTTTCTATCAAATTTAGCCCGTCAGACAAAACGTCCTCATCTAAAATTTTTGGCTTTTCGTATAAATTTTTTATGACGATGTTTTCGCCCTGACTATGCACTTCGCCCCAGTATCTAGAGCCCACATTTAGCTCTTTTACGCTTTTTGTGTTTAAATTTCTATTTGCGAAATTTAAGATATATCTGTTAAAGCCGACCTTTTGGCTCACCAAAATGCTAAGTGGCAAGGACGAATTTATCGCTACTAGCGGAGCTTGGCTGTTGTTTGCTATCTTTTGGACGCGTGAGATCTGCTCTATCATAAATTTGCTGCTAGCTCCACGATACGCCCTGCGATCTCGTCTTTTGAGGCAAGCGGCAATAAAATCTCACTATTTTTTGTAATGAAATTTACCTCGTTTTGCTCGCTTGCAAAGCCATTTTTCTCGCCTAAAATATTTAGACAAACTGCATCAAGCCCTTTTTTCTCTAACATTGATCTAGCGCTTTTTAGAGCGTTTTCGTTTGAAATTTCAAGCTTAAAGCCGATCTTTTTACATTTAAACTCTTTTAAGCTTTGCAAAATATCAACATTTCTCTTTAGGTCTAAATTTAAGCTTTTGCCAACGTCCTCTTTTTTTATCTTGCCATCTATCTTTGTCGGTACAAAATCGCTGACCGCAGCGCACATTACAAGTAAATTTGCCTCCTCGCACTCACTCCTGCAAAGCTCTAAAAGCTCGCTACTTGAGCTAAATTTAAGGCTAAGAAACGGCTCGTTACTAGTTTCAAAGCTAGCAAGCAGTTTTACCTCCGCACCTGCGTAGTAAAAGGCTCTAGCTAAGGCTCTTGCCATCTTGCCGCTTGAAAAATTTGTAATGGCTCTAACATCATCTATCTTTTCAGTTGTCGCACCGCCCGTTATCACTACTTTTTTGCCTGCAAAAAGTGGCTTGCTAAGCCTTTTAATGGCAGCCTCCACTATCACTTCAGGACTTGCAAGAGCGCCTTTGCCAACGTCGCCGCAAGCTAGAGTTTTAAGGACTGGCTCAACCACCAAAGCGCCGTTTTTCTTTAAAATTTCAAGCGAATTTTGTGTCGCGAAATGCTCGATCATATTGTTATTTGCTGCTGGAGCAACGACTAAAGGCACGTGCGAGGCGGCGATTAGCGTTTGCATGAAGACATTGTCGCAAATGCCCGCAGCTAGCTTATTTACTGTATTTACCGAGGCTGGCGCTATTAGCACTAGATCCATTTTGGAGTAGGCTATGTGATTTACACCATCTTGCCAGTTTTGCGTTTGTGAGCTTAAAATTTTATGCTCGCTTAGCGCTTCAAAGCCGCTTACACTGCAAAACTCAAGCGCTCCGTCACTCAATGCCACGTAAACATCAGCGCCTTGCTTTTTAAGCAGCGATAAAATCTCGTAAGCCTTATAAAAGGCGATACTGCCGCAAACAGCAAGTAAAATTTTCTTATTTTTTAACATCGTCTTTGCCAAAGAATTTCTCAAAAAAGCCGCTTTTGTTCTCTTGACGACCTCTGCTGATAGCTAGAGCGCCGCTCTCAACGTCTTTTGTGATGGTGCTGCCAGCTGCGATGATGACGTTATCAGCGATATTTACAGGGGCAACTAGCTGCGTATCTGAGCCAACAAAGACGTTTTTGCCGATTTTTGTTTTGTATTTAGCTTTGCCATCGTAGTTGCATGTGATCGTGCCGCAACCGATATTTGTGCCACTTTCTATCTCGCAGTCGCCAAGATAGCTTAGATGTCCTGCTTTTACGCCATTTAAGACGCCTTTTTTAACCTCGACGAAATTTCCTATGTGTGTGTCAGAAATTTCAGAATTTGGCCTTATATGGGCTAGTGGGCCGATGTCTGAGTTTTTGATGACGCTGCTTTCTATCACCGACGAGCTTTTGATGATGCTCTCAGTGATGACGCACTCGCCAAGGATGCTTACGTTTTCTTCTAGCACGCACTCGCCTTCAAATTTAGCCCTGCTGTCTATGAAAATGCTCTCAGGCATGCGCATCAAAACGCCAGCTTTCATCAAATTTTGCTTGATCTCATCTTGCATGATCTTTTCAGCGATGCTTAGCTGAAATTTATCATTTATGCCCATGAAATTTTGCTCATTAACATTTACTGCAACGCACTTTAAACCCTTTTCATTTGCTATTTTTATGGCGTCAGTTAGGTAGTACTCTTTTTGTGCGTTTTGGTTGCTTATGAGCGGTAAAATTTGCTCTAACGCCTCGCGTTTAAAGCAGTAGCAGCCGGCATTTACGCTTTTTATGGCAAGCTGCGCTTCGCTCGCATCTTTTTGCTCGACGATGGCCTCAACTTTGCCGTTTTTTATGATGACTCTGCCGTAGCCAAAAGGATTTGCCGCTTCAAATGAGCTCATAACTACGTCTGCTTCGGCATTTGCTAGACGCATAAGATCAGTTGATCTAACAAGTGGCATGTCGCCGCAAGTTACTAGCACCTTTTCGCCGCTTAAGCTTACGCCTTTTATAGCGCCAGCTGTGCCTGGGAAATTTGCTAGATCTTGCTCGAAAATTTTAGTTTGAGGGAAAATTTCTTTTATCTTTTTGCTAATTAACTCTTTTTCGTAGTGAAGCACGACGCTAACATCATTTGTGATCGCATAAGCTTGTTTTAAGATGTGAATGATCATCGGCTCACCACATAGCTCAAATAGGACTTTTGGGCGCTTTGATTTCATTCTGGTGCCAAGACCAGCAGCTAGGATTATGATTGAAGTATTATTGTTCATTTTTAAGCCTTTTAACGTTAAAAATTTCGCAGATTGTAGCAAAAAATGGCAAACATTTTTTTTAATTTAACGATTGTTTCAACAAAAAGCTAATAGAATAGGCAATCTTAAGAATTTATAAATAAAGCGAGTTTAAATGGATTTAGGAACCGTCGTCGGCTGGGTTTTGACCCTGGTGCTTTTGTTTGGATCAATGGCGATAGGCGTTGGTATAGGACCATACATCGATATCCCTTCTGTGATGATCGTTTTTGGTGGTACTATCGGCGTTATGATGGTTGGCTTCAAGATGGAGACGCTTAAAGGTATCGGTAAATTTTATGGTGTCGCTGTTAAGCCATCAGTTGTTGTAAATTTACCTGAGACTATAAAAAAAGTAGTTGATTACTCAACCAAAGCTAGACGAGATGGCATTTTGGCACTTGAGAGCGAAGTAAATAACGAGACAAATCAATTTTTAAAAAAAGGGCTTTCAATGGCAGTTGATGGCAATGAGCCAGATGCGATAAGAGCGCTTTTGGAGATCGATATAGATCAAACTAGCACAAGGCATGCAAATAACATCAAAATTTTCGAGCAAGTAGGCGGTTTTGCAGGTGCGATGGGTATGATCGGAACGCTCATTGGCCTTGTTGCGATGCTTCTAAATATGTCAGACCCTAGTGCGATCGGTCCATCTATGGCGGTTGCTTTGCTTACGACACTTTATGGTGCGATGATAGGTAACATCATCGGCTCACCTGTTGCAAATATCCTCTCGATCCGCGATGCTGATGAGGCGCTTGAGAAGCAAGTCATTTTAGAGGGTATCATGGCGATACAAGCAGGGGATAACCCAAGAACGCTTGAGGCTAAGCTTTTAGCATTTTTACCTCCAAAAGATAGAAAAAGTCAGTTTGAATAATGGGTAAATTAATAAAACCAGAAGAGTGCCCAAAGTGTATGCCTGAGTGGCTGGCTGCCTTTGGTGACCTTATGTCGCTCCTGCTTTGCTTCTTCGTTTTGCTCCTCTCTATGGCGACAATGGATGCTAAAAAGATGGAGGCTGCAGTTGGCTCGCTAGCTGGTGCGCTAAGCGTGCTAGAGGGTGGCGCAAGACCAGATAGTCAGGTAGAAAAAGAGACAGACCCTGAAAGCAGACGCACTCCAAAGCCAAAAGCTCAAAAAGGCGCTCAAAACGAGGTCACTTCGACTGTTAAAAAGATAAATGAGCTACTAACGGCTAGCGGGGCACCTGAGATCACGATGGAGGAGAGCGAGGATGGCTTTATCGTTAGGCTTCCAGCTGCGATGCTCTTTGACAAAGATAGTGCTGAAATTTCTGGCGAGGATGCGAAGCTATTTTTAAAGCGAATAGGCATGATAATAGCCAAAATGCCAAATGAGGTAAAAACAGATATCATCGGATACACTGATAATACAAATCCAAGCAAAGACTCTATATACAAAAACAACTGGCAGCTCTCTACTGCAAGGGCGCTAAGTGTGCTTGAAGAGCTAGTTAGCGATGGCGTGCCACAAGAGAGACTTATCACTTCTGGCAGAGCTTCTTTCGATCCGATCGCTAGCAACAGCACAGACGAGGGCAGAGCTAAAAACAATAGAGTGGAAATTCACTTCGTCTCGCTCGAGCCAAAAAATAAAGAGGCTACTAAGAAAAGTATCCTTGATACGAGGAATTAGTCGTGAAAGCACTGCTTAGTTTAGCGGTTTTGTTTTGTGTAGTTTTTGGCGCTGATCCTGCGCTACCAACTATAAATTTAAGCCTAAATTCACCGCAAAATGCCGAGCAGCTTGTAAATTCTCTAAATGTTTTACTAATCCTCACCGCTCTTGCACTTGCTCCTTCACTCATCTTTATGATGACTAGCTTTTTACGCCTTGTCATTGTCTTTTCATTTTTGCGCCAAGCGATGGGTACGCAGCAAGTGCCGCCTTCAACGGTACTCATCTCGCTTGCTATGGTGCTTACATTTTTTATCATGGAGCCAGTCGGGCAAAGAAGCTACGATGAGGGTATAAAGCCTTATATAGCCGAGCAGATAGGCTATGAGGAGATGCTTGATAAGAGCTTAAAGCCATTTAAAGAATTTATGGTTAAAAACACTAGAGAGAAGGATCTGGCGTTATTTTTTAGGATAAGAAATTTGCAAAATCCAGCAAATATCGAGGAAATCCCGCTAAGCATCGCGATGTCAGCCTTTATGATAAGCGAACTAAAGACATCTTTTGAGATAGCCTTTTTACTTTATCTGCCATTTCTTGTCATCGACATGGTTGTAAGCTCCGTTTTGATGGCGATGGGTATGATGATGCTCCCTCCTGTCATGATCTCGCTGCCATTTAAACTACTCATCTTCGTGCTAGTTGATGGCTGGAATTTGCTAATAGGAAATTTAGTAAAGAGCTTTCACTGATGAAGAAAATTTTATTAGCACTTTTGCCTTTGGTACTGCTTGGATCAAATTTGAGCGAGATAGCAAACAAAGCCACTCAAAACGAAATTTCAAAGATCAAAGAGCTTGAGCTAAAAAGAGCAAATTTAAATAGCGAGGCTACCACTAGCGCCTACTTACCAAGCCTTAGCCTAGAGGGCTCATACGGCAAAAACGCAAGCACCTTTCCAAGTATAGTCGCTAAAGAGTCAGCTGGCGTGCTAGCAAGGATCGATTTTCTACTATACGACGGCGGGGCGAGAGAGGCTAGGTTAAAGATGAACCAGCTTTTAAAAAATAAAGCCGCCATCGCAAGCGATGAGGCCAAAAACTACCTTGCCTTTAAGGCTGTAAATTTATACTTTAACGCCTGCGCACTTGAAAATATAATAGCTGCCAAAAACGCTCAGGCAAATTTCTTAAAAGGCGTTTTAGACAAGCTTGAAAAGGCAAATAAAGCAGGGCTTGCACCAAAAGATGAGCTAGAAAATGTGCGGGCAAAATATCACTTGGCAAATAGCGTGGAGCTTGAATACAAAAACAAAATGGAGCAAATTTTAAATGAGATAAATTTGCTAACAGGCGAGCAAATTTCGCCACTTAGCGGGGCAAAAATGGCTGAGACTGGCTCAAATTTAGCTTCAAAAAATGCCGAGCTTGACAGGCTAAATCAAGATATTTTTATAAGCGAAGCTAAACTTAGCGAGACAAGAGCTGGCTTTTTACCCCAAATCATGCTCTATGACACCTATGGATTTTACAAAAACAACTACGACATCGACCTTGGCAAATATAGCGCTTACCGCCCATATCTTGATAAATATCTAAAAGAAGATACGCACGGCAATAAATTTGGCGTTAGCTTTAGGTGGAAAATTTTTGACTTTTTTGCCACTAGCAAGATGAGCCAAGCTAGCAAGATCGCGCTTGATGAAGCGAGGCTAAATTTAGAGTATAAAAAGCGCGAAAACGAGACTAAACTTAAAAATTTACAAAACGAGATATCAACTCTTAGCTCAAAGATCGCCTCGTTAAATGAGTATGTAAAAGCAAGCGATCTTGCGCTTAGAGCGAGCTATGAAAAATATAACTCTGGGCTTTTAGGGTATAGCGACTTGCTTGAAGCACTTTCTCAGAAATTTGACGCTATTAGCCTTTTTGAAGGGGCGAAAGACGAGCTAGAGATAAAAAAGGCGGAGTATTTTTTTGAGAGCGGGGAGAGCATTTTAGAGAGGATTAGGGATTGAAAAAGCTGATAATTTTAATGATATTTTGCATCTTTTCATTTGCAGCAGAAGAGATTTTTGCTGATTTTGAAGTCTATGCTAAACAAAGCTCAAAGCTTGCATTTGAGAGCAGCGGCAAGGTGGATAAAATTTTTGTAGATGTCTCAAGCCACGTTAAAAAGGGCGATACTTTAGCTAGTCTTGATCAAACAAGCCTTGAGATCGCTCTAAAAAAGGCAAAAAACGACCTAGCGCTTGCCAAAAATGCCAAAGAATTTGCTAAAAGCACTTTTAATAAATTTAACCAAGTAAAGGACGTCACTTCAAAGCAAGAATTTGATGAGGTAAAGTATAAATTTGACGAGGCAGCTCTTAGGGTGCAAGCAGCGGAGATAGCCATTTTAAACGCAGATGATCATCTTAAAAAGGCTCTTTTAAAAGCTCCTTTTGATGGCGTCATAGCTAGTAAAAATGTCGAGCTTGGCGAGAATGCTTCGCCGCTTCAGCCAGCCTTTGTTCTAAACTCCGAAGAGGCTAAAATTTTAATAGCGATTGACGAAAAATATGCAAATTTAGGAAAAGTTGGCGACATGTTTAAATTTAAGCTTGACGCGACAAGCGAAGAAAAAGAGCTAAAAATCGCGCTCATTCATCCAGAGATAAAAAGAGAGACTAGGAAATTTTACGCCGAGGCTTATGAGAGCGGCCTAAAGCCAGGCATGTTTGGTCAAGGAAAAGTGATAATCGGCGAAAATAAATGATAAAAACAGCCATCAACCGCCCCATAACTACGCTTATGATATTTTTAAGCCTTGTTGTCTTTGGCATCTACTCGCTAAAGACGATGAATGTAAATTTATATCCGCAAGTAAATATCCCAATCGTTAAGATCACGACCTACGCAAACGGCGATATGAACTACATCAAGACAAAGATCACGCAAAAGATCGAGGACGAGGTCTCAAGCATCGAGGGGATAAAAAAGCTTTACTCAACTAGCTTTGACAACCTAAGTGTGGTAAGCATCGAATTTGAGCTAAACAAAGACCTAGAGAGCGCTACAAACGACGTCCGCGACAAGATGCAAAAAGCAAGGTTAAACGCAAACTACGAGATAGAAAAGCTAAATGGCCTCTCTTCAGCCGTCTTTAGCCTCTTTATCACAAGGCTTGATGGTAACGAAACTAAGCTCATGCAAGAGATCGATGATGTGGCAAAGCCATTTTTAGAGCGCATAAGCGGCGTTTCAAAGGTTAAGACAAATGGCTTTTTAGAGCCAGCGGTTAAAATTTTACTTGATAGGTTTAAGCTAGATAAGGCTGCTCTTAGCGCAAACGAAGTGGCAAATTTGATAAAGGTTGAAAATTTAAAAGCACCGCTTGGCAAGATAGAAAATGAAAAAATCCAAATGGCGATCAAGTCAAATTTCAGTGCCAAAAGCATAGATGAGATAAGAAATTTAACGATCAAGCAAGGGGTCTTTTTAAAAGATATCGCAAGTGTTGATCTTTCTTACAAAGACGCAAACGAAGCAGCGATAATGGATAAAAAAAGTGGCGTCTTGCTTGGTCTTGAGCTAGCTCCAGATGCAAACGCTCTAACCGTGATCGCCCTAGCAAAATCAAAGCTAGAGCAGTTTAAAAGCCTGCTTGGCAATGAATACGACGTAAAAATAGCCTACGATAAGAGCGAAGTGATACAAAAGCACATCGATCAAACCGCCTTTGATATGATCCTAGGCGTCTTGCTAACCATCGTGATCGTCTATCTGTTTTTAAGAAATTTCTCGATCACCATCATCTCAGTCGTAGCGATACCAACTAGCATCGTAGCGACATTTTTCATCATAAATGCCCTAGGCTACGACATAAACCGCTTAAGCCTCATAGCGCTGACCCTTGGCATCGGAATTTTCATCGACGATGCGATAGTCGTCACTGAAAATATCGCTAGCAAGCTAAAAGATGAGCCAAATGCCTTAAAAGCAAGCTTTGCAGGTATAAAAGAGATAGCATTTAGCGTCTTTGCAATCTCACTCGTGCTGCTTTGCGTCTTTGTACCAATAGCCTTTATGAGTGGCATCGTTGGCAAGTACTTTAACTCATTTGCGATGAGCGTGGCAGCTGGTATCGTCATATCGTTTTTTGTTAGTATTTTTCTCATACCAGCGCTTAGTGCTAGGTTTGTAGATGCTAAAGAGAGCAAATTTTATGTAAAGAGTGAGCCATTTTTTGAGTGGCTTGAAAATTTCTATGAGAAAATTTTGACCTTGGCGCTTAAATTTAAGCTTTTATTTCTAGTGGCAACTATTTTGGTCGTTTTTGGCTCGTTTGGACTAGCTAAATTTGTAGGTGGCGACTTCATGCCAAGCGAGGACAACTCGGAGTTTAACATCTACTTTAAGCTCGATCCTTCACTTAGCCTGCAAGCTAGCAAAGAGAGGCTAAAAGATAAAATTTCACTCATAAATGCCGATCCTCAGGTCGCTTACGCCTACTTCATCCTTGGCTACACAGACGCCAAGCAGCCTTATCTTGTAAAGGCTTACGTTAGGCTAAAGGAGCTAAAAGATAGAGCTAATCACGAGCGGCAAAACGCCATCATGCAGAGGTTTCGCGACAAGCTAAAAAGTGACGATATGAGTGTCATTGTGGCTGACTTGCCAGTTGTTGAAGGTGGCGATGTGCAGCCAGTTAAGCTTACTATCACATCTGAAAATGGCAAAGATTTAGAGAAATTTGTGCCAAAGATCAGCAAAATGCTAAAAGAGATAAATGATGCAACGGACGTAAATTCGCCTGAAGAAGATCTGCTAAAGCGCGTTCAAATTTCTATCGATGAAGATAAGGCTAAGAGGCTAAATTTAGATAAAGCTAGCATTGCAAGCGCCGTTTATAGCGCATTTAGCCAGAATGAGGTCTCTGTTTTTGAAAACGAAAATGGCAAAGAGTATGAGCTTTACATGCGCCTTGATGATAAATTTAGAAGCGATACAAATGATATCTTAAAGACCAAGATAAGAAGCAATGAGGGCTTTTTCGTCACACTTGGCGATGTGGCGACGATTAGTTTTGAGCAAAAGCCAGCTAGTATTTCAAGGTTTAATAGAGCCGATGAGATCAAATTTCTAGCAAATACCAAAAACAACGCTCCGCTAAATAGCGTGGCAAATGAAATTTCAAAGAAGCTTGATGAAATTTTGCCAGCAAATTTCAAGTATAAATTCCTTGGATTTGTCGAGCTCATGGATGATACAACCGCTTCGTTTATCTTTACGGTAAGTGCTAGCGCGGTGCTTATTTACATGGTGCTTGCTGCACTTTATGAGAGCTTTTTGCTGCCATTTCTCATTATGCTTGCCATGCCGCTTGCCTTTTGTGGCGTCGTGATCGGACTTTTTATAAGCGGCAATCCATTTAGCCTATTTGTCATGGTTGGCGTCATCTTGCTCTTTGGCATGGTCGGCAAGAACGCCATTTTGGTGGTTGATTTTGCAAACCACTTTGCAAATAGCGGCATGGAGGCAAACGAAGCTGTGAAAATGGCTGCTAAAAAGCGACTAAGGGCTGTTATGATGACCACCTTTGCGATGATATTTGCCATGCTGCCTCTTGCACTTAGCAGGGGTGCTGGCTATGAGGCCAACTCACCTATGGCTATAAGCATCATCTTTGGGCTCATTAGCTCGACTTTGCTAAGCTTGCTTGTCGTGCCAGTGCTTTTTGCATGGGTCTATAATCTTGATAAATTTATAAGAAAATTTTATGAAAGGGAGAGAATTTGAAGAAGATTTTGGCTGTTTTGCTCTTTGCTTTGCCTCTTTGGGCTGGAAATTTACTAGAGATCATCGCTCTGGCGCAAAGTGCGAAGCTTGAGAGTTTGAAAGAATTTAATAAAAATGAATATATAAATAAAAATAAGAGCAACAAGCTAAATTTATCCCTAGATGGCAGATATACCTTTGTGCCTGATGAGCTAAAGGGCGGGTATATGACAAAGGCTGGATCGATCACGGCAAAGGTCGAGTATCTCATCTTTGACGGCGGTGCGAGTGAGGCTTCGGATAAAATTTTAGACCACAAGGGCGTGGAGAAAATTTACAAAGATGAAGAGCTGATGAATTTAACCGCTTTTCAGGTCGCAAAGGTCTATTTTAACGCTGTTGCACTAAATTCGCTCATAAATTTAGAGACAAAATTTGTGGATAGCTTTGCCAAGGTTGCGGCTGAAAATGAGTTTTGGTTTGAGTATGGCGAGATAGATAAGAGCGAATTTGATGCGATAAATTTCACTCTTAATAAAAAAAGAGCCGAGCTAGACGAGCTTGGGCTTAAGCTAGCGGAGCTAAACTCAAGGATAAATTTACTCTCAAACGGCGAGATCGGCTTTAATGCTGGCTCAAAGATAGTGATGCCTGATTTTAGCAAGGATGATCTAAGCGCCAAGCTTGGGGCGATGGAGCAAGAAAAATATATAAAAGAGCAAGAAAATGAGAAGCAAAAGAGTAAATTTGCTCCAAAAATTTACCTAAAAGATACGCAAAGTGTGAATAATAACAGCTTTAAAAAAGGTGAGAGGACGACTTCGCAGATGGCTGAGGCATACGCTGATGCGAACAAGCCTAGAGTGGAGTTTGAGTGGAAGCTGCCAGATAGCCTAAGCCTCAGCAAGCAAAGCCAAACTAAGCGCATAGAGGAGCAAAAGGCTGCGCTTGATCTAAGTGATGAAGAAAACAGGATAATGGCTAGGCTAAAGGATCTAAGAGGCGTGATAGAGGGCTTAAGTGCTAGGCTAAATTTAGACTCGCTAAAGCAAGATAGCCTTGATAGCGACTTTAATGACCTGCTAAATGGCTATCTTAGCGGCAAGGTAAAATTTGAGCAGTTTTTGTTTGTGAGCGAGAAAAATTTTAGCGACAGGGCAAATTTCATCCTAAATGGCGATTTGCTCGAGCTAAACAAGCTTGAATACTTTTTTGAATGCGCAAGAAATATAAATGAGGTGGTGATAGAATGAATAAACTGATCTTCGTGACCATTTTATGGGCGTTTAGCTTTAGCTTGATAGGCGAGTTTTTAGCGGGCAAGGTAGATAGCTATCTGGCTGTTTTTGTGCGCGTGACGCTTGCAAGCCTAGTTTTTTTGCCATTTACGAAATTTCGCGGGATAAATCCAAAGCTCGCCCTTGGCATAATGGCGATCGGAGCGGTGCAAATAGGGCTCATGTATCTTTGCTACTACAACTCGTTTTTGTATCTAAGCGTGCCAGAAGTCGCGCTTTTTACCATTTTTACGCCATTTTATGTGACACTGATCTACGATGCTTTTAGCTTTAAATTTAGACCGCTTTATCTCTTTAGCGTTGGCGTGGCGGTCTTTGGCGCGCTTATCATCAAGTATGGCGCGATAAACGAAGGGGCAATAAAGGGCTTTTTGCTGGTGCAAGGGGCAAACATCTGCTTTGGAGCAGGGCAGAGTGCGTATAAGGCGCTTTTGGAGAGATTTGACGTGGATCAAAAAAAGGTCTTTGGCTACTTTCACTTTGGAGCGTTTTTTGTGGCAGTGATCGCACTAATAACCCTTGGCAATCCAGCGAAATTTCACGTTGATCTAACTCAAACTTTGGTGCTTTTGTGGCTTGGAGCGGTTGCTAGTGGGCTGGGATATTTTATGTGGAACAAAGGGGCTTGCGAGGTCGATAGCGGCGTGCTTGCCATCATGAACAACGCCCTCATACCAGCTGCTATCATCGTAAATTTGGTCTTTTGGCAAAAGGACACTAATCTAACAAGGCTTATTTTGGGCGCTGTGATAATGTATATCTCGCTATTAATTCATAATAGAGTGATGAAATTTTACGGCGTAAAGGCCGCGTGAGGTTAAATTTAGGGTTAAATTTGAGCTATTTAAGTTAAGTAGAGAATTTTAAAGCATTAAATTTGATCTACTTAAGCGCCTTGCATCTTTACAAGCTGGGCGTTTAGCTGCATTATCTGAGCAAAGATAGCTCCTTTTTTGCTCTGGAGTGAGGCGACCAGCTCTTTTGCGTATGGATTTTTGCTCGCACTTGCTTGCTTTATCGCAGCTTCAATCTCTTTTAGCTGTTTTTGCAGTTTTTCTAACTGCTTTTTTATGACATCGGCGCTACTCTCACTCTGGTTATTTGTTTCGCTAACTAAATTTGAAGCGTCATGCAAAATAGCGCTTTTATCGTTTTGAGAGTTTTCACTCTTTAAATTTGCTTCATCAGCCTTTAAATTTGCACTATTTGAAGAGCTATTTTTGTTTAAATTTATAAAATTTGAGTTTATCTGCATCGCCTCGCCTTTAAATTTAAAAGCATATCGGCAAATTTAAATAAAACTTTGGCTACGAAAAATTTAGCAAAAAGAGCAAAAACGATGCCACGCCAAAGATCGGTGGTAAAAATGCTGCTGGCTTAAATTTAACGCATAAAAGCGTGATGGCGTTATAAAGTAAAAAGACAGATGCGCTTATGTGAAGACTACCAGAACTTAGTCTAAAAGCTAGCATCTTGTTTAAAATTTCATCAAAAATGCTGCCATATCCAAATATATGAAGCAAAAAGCTTAGTGGATAAAATACGCCAAATATGTAGTTTAGGACAAGCACGCTAAGTTGCAAGAGGCTAATGAGCGGGAAAAAGTAAAGCACCGCAACCTCCATAGCAAAAAAGACATATAAATTTAAAAGTAGCGAGTTTGCTAGCAGGCTAAATTTGGGCGCAAAATAGAAAAGATAGACGAAGATATAAAAGACGCCAAGGCATGAAAAATAAAATCCAACGCTAAAAAGAAGCTGCGGAAATAGGGCGACGCTAAAC
>JAHADO010000443.1 GCA_018375265.1 Campylobacter concisus
TAAGAAAGTGATCGACGTTCCTGCTAGCAAAGCAGTCAAATTCAAAGTTGGCAAAAAACTTAAAGAAGCAGTTGCTGCTGGCGCTGCTAAAAAAGGTAAAAAGAAATAATTTTCTTTTTCGGGGAGCAAGTCTCCCCTTTTTCTTTCTTCTCACAAATCTAAAATTTCAATCTTAACTTAGCCCGAGTGGTGAAACTGGTAGACGCGTCAGACTCAAAATCTGATAAGGGCAACCTTGTGTCGGTTCGAGTCCGACCTCGGGCACCATTATAAGCTTAAACATTTTATAAATTTAGCCGATACTATTTGCAACATCTTTAAAAGGATTTTAGATGAATGTTGCACTCCAAAAGTATGATTTTATAAATTTAGATGATTTGCAAAATCTCTCCAAAAGATTTTCAAATCATGGCGATCAAAATAGTTCAAAAGTAAATTTAAGCCAGTTTAACGAGCTTTATGAAACAAATAAAACAGATACCATCTACATAACTGAGGCTGATATCAAAGAATACAACAAACGTCTAGCAATACAAAAAGCAGAAGAAATTTTAAAA
This sequence comes from Campylobacter concisus, assembly GCA_018375265.1. GTDB lineage: Bacteria > Campylobacterota > Campylobacteria > Campylobacterales > Campylobacteraceae > Campylobacter_A > Campylobacter_A concisus_AB. Next base: position 558 of record JAHADO010000443.1, read on the forward strand.
GATTACACGCAAAATTTAATAAACAGCAACAACAAAATTTACTCAGACGAACCTTCTAATGGCTTTAGCAAAAACGCCTACTTTAAAAATATAAATGCCACAGATGACGCTGTCATGCTGCCTGTCTTAAAAAGTGGCTACTTGGAAAACACAAAATTTAAAAATTTAAACGACTACGCCTACTCAAACACTCTAAAGACAAATTATGGCGAAGTGGAAGTCTTTTTAGACATTTATGGCGATAATGATGAGCTAGGCGTTGGAAAGCTAGAAAACAACAGCGCACTTTTTAGCTTTGATAGTAATAATGACGGCGCACTAGATCAAAAAGATATACTCTTTGACAAGCTAAAAGTAAGAGGATACGACAAAGACGGAAATGAAAAAATAGCAAATTTAAGTGACATCACGGCTAGAGTTGATCTTAGGCAGTTTATCAGCACAAATGTCATAAATCACAATCAAATAACAAGAGAAGAGCTAAACCACAAAGCGGTGATCACAAATAGTCCCGATCTTTACGTAGATACAAAAGAGATCGATCACAGACACTCCTACTACGCCTCAGATCCAAATACCTTGTTTGCTGCTGAAAATAGATATGAAAAGATAGGCAAAAATGATATAAATAATTTCTTTAAAAAATATGCTCAAAATGACGGCTGGGTCGATCTAAGGCACAATAATATCTTT
>JAHADO010000444.1 GCA_018375265.1 Campylobacter concisus
CAAGGCACACTAAGCCTAGCAGGAAACAACTCTTACACTGGCAAGACCATAATAAAAGGCGGCAAGATCACAGCTCTTAATCAATCTCTAAAATCAAGCGACGTGATAGTAGAAAATGGCGGCGCACTAGAAATTGTAAGAGAAATGAGCGTGCCAAAGGTTAGTAGAAATAAATTTACCTTGCAACTATCTTTAGGAGAAGTGACCAAAAAAAGCTCAAATGACGTAGTAAAAGCCACTATCAAATCAGGCGGTAGCTACATCGTCTCAAACGGCGCTTCAAATTTAGATCTAAACTTTGAGAAAAACTCATTTATAAACATAAGTGAGCCAAGCTTAGAGATCATGCAAAGGCTCTATAACGACAGCACAAAATCAAAGACATTTACTGCAACTGGAAATTTCAAAGGCTATGAAGATACCCTTTCAAGAGAGTATGCGTTTTTTGATCTTGGCAAAAACTATAGTGATGACAAGCTAGAGCTTACTCTTAAAAAATCAAAAAATACAATGACAAGCATAGCAGCTAGTGACAACCAAAAGAAAGTTGCAGAGCTCATAGAAAGCACAGCAAGCCAGCCAGCGCTACTTACTTCACCATTTAGAAGCAGGCCAGCAGTCATCACAAGCGATCTTTATAGACACTTCATCTACGCTACACCAAAAGAGGCAAAACAAACTCTAAAAACATTTGCTAATGAGGCAAATTTAGCTCAGCACAATGCATTTTTACTAGAAAACATCATGCTTAAAAATGCAGTCATCAACCATGAATCTGACCCATTTGGCATAAGAGCAAGCGACTCAAATGGTATGAAATTTTGGTCAAATACTATGTTTGACGCTATGAAATTTAATGACATAAAAGCAAACTCTATGACACAGCTTTTTGGATTTGACGGCAGTGTAAATGACGCATTTGTACTTGGCGGTGTTCTTGGTGCTAGCACAGAAAAAGTAAAAGAAGACGGCGATGATGCCTATAAGACAAAAGGCAAAAGCATCGGCATCTACACAAGAAGTGATATCGCTAGTACGAAACTAGACCTTGGCGTCCTATACACAGATGCTAAGCGCAAAACTCAAAATGGTGCAACAATCGCAAGCTTTTACTCAAACGATCATATAAAAAGCAAAGAAAAAGCGCTTAATGCTTATGCAAATTTAGCCCTAACTAGCTTTAATACAGAAAATTTCTCGCTAAATCCTTATGTGGGCGCAAGCTATCTACGCATGAAAACCGATAG
>JAHADO010000013.1 GCA_018375265.1 Campylobacter concisus
TGTGGTATAGATGAGGTGTGCGGGAATGATATAAAATGGAATATGAGATACGGTTGCTTGGCCGTTGAAGAATTGGCTGCGTTTGCAGCGTAGGTCGTCGTGAAGAGTTTGTGGGAATTTCTTTTGTTTAGCTGGGTTTGCGTTGGCACAAAGAATTCCTGTTGACTTTCCTGAACCCGTCAGTTTCTTGCTAAAGAACTTAGGGTCGAAAGCTTTAAAGTTTTGGATTGAAGAGGCGTCATCTAATTTGATTGGCATTTTTGTCCTTTCATTGTTGTTTTATGAAAGGACGCCTATATGTGTTAGATATAGACGCCCTTTGTTTGGATGTAGAGCAGAGCGAATACAGACAAACCGCGTTAGCGTTAAGATATCGAGTTTACTCGATGGACTAACTGCGTAGCGCGTTGGATTAAACGTGTGTTTCGATGTACTCACGAATAGTCTTTTCGGCAGGACGAGCACCAAAGTCTGGGACATAGGTGTCGTTAGCAAGAGTATTAAGGGTCTTATCATCAAGCTCAGTTGGAGCCTTAATTGATGGATGTTCCTCAATAATTCTTGTGATTTCTTTGGTATAGACTTCAGCAAGAATGCTCTTGTAGACGTCCTTAGAAATTGCGTTGAAGGTGTAAATGTGAGTAAATCGGTTGATAAGCTCAGCGTCAAAGAACTGCTTTAGCTGGTCGATAACTGTTAGGTCTGTAGCCTTGGTTTCATTAGTGTTTCCAAAGCCAATTTGCTTTGAAGAGCCAGCAGAGTGTGATGCGTTTGTGGTTGCAATGATGATGGCTTTTGTGAAGTCAATAGTTGAGCCACGAGATGTGGTAATGGTACCTTCATCAAATGCACGCATGAACAGTCGCTGGACTGAGCGATGTGCTTTTTCAAACTCATCGAGCAGAATGATTTGATAAGGATTTGATTCAAGAGCGTCGAAAGGAAGCTCGTTGTTGTCATCATAACCAACATAACCAGCGGCGGAGCCGATGATTCGGTTAATACTTGCTGGGTCGTTGTATTCTGTCATGTTTAGGACAATAGGTTTTTGTCCTGTGATTTCATGAGCAAGAATCTTGGTAACTTGAGTCTTGCCAACACCACTTTTACCTGCGAAAAGGAAGGTTAGTGGTCTTGTGCGAGGGAAGAGTCCTCGAGAGTCATTGGCAAGTACTGTTGTTAGCTCATCAATGACCTCATCTTGACCTTTGATGGAGGAGAGCTTATCAAGTGTGTCCTGTTTGTCAAAGGTAATCTTTTGCGACTGACCTGTTGCAATTTTCATTGCAGTCTTTTTGAGAGCGTTCTCAGTGATATTGATGTTATAAGGCAGCGCACTTGCGAGCGTTGGGTTTGACGCGAGGGCAATTTCTTGCTTTTTGCGCTGGATAACGGCATCTGCACATGCTCTATCGAGAAGGGTAAGAGCTGTGTCAGGACGATGATTGCCTGCAGCTGAGTATTGGTCAGCAATGAGTGCAGTGAGATGAATGACATCTTGGTCAATGGTTACTCGCTTATAGTGTGCGGTAAATCCCTTAGATGCTTTCTCAAGAATGATTTCGGTTTGGTCACGAGTAAGCTCATCAACATAAATGGTAGACCAGCGACGGTTGAACGCAGGGTCATCCATGAAGTGCTTTGCTTCTTGGGTGGTTGTGGCACCAATAAGACGCATGCGGCCACGAGCCATAGCTGGCTTTAAGATTTGAGCAATCTTTTCATAAGATTTATCTCCACCGCTCACGAGCTGGTGAATTTCATCGATGAAGAGAATGATGTGGTTTTGTGGGTCCTCAACATAGTTGATGAGGTCAACCATTCTTTCTTCAAGCTGACCGACAAAAGATGTACCCGCTACGATGGTGGAAAGTGGAATCTCGCAGATAACACTGTCGGCTAATGCGTCTGGTACAGAGTCGTCGCCGATTGCGATGCGGCGAGCAATCTCTTCAACGATTTTTGTCTTACCCGTGCCCGCAGGACCAACGAGCAACGCATTAGGCTTGTTCTTGCTAATGAGTGTTGCCAGTGTTTGGTCAATACAACCATCGCGGAATAGTGCTGGGTCAGCGGTTGCGAACTGGTTGTTGTAGTTAATGAGCATATCTTCGATATCAGATGATGCTCCTAAATTTGGAAGGGAAGGTGCAGAAGGTCCACCCGAAGATGAGCCGCCATTTGGAGGATTTCCAATGTTGGAGTTACCTGTGAAATCTTGAAGTCCCATAATCGGGTGTCCTTTCTTATTAGAATAGTAGTCTGAGTCGAATATTTGGCTCGATGTGTGTCATAGTGGCACAGAAGTTCTTAGCATCGCTTAGGATATAGTTCCAATCAGTATTGCTGATAGGAACATAATAGAGGTTTCTAGGATGCTTGACATAATCTGATGGCGCTGAATATTCGAAGTCTGTTATGATGATTGATAGTTCCTTTTTGCGCTTTGGCGATGCTTCAATGTACTCCCAAATTTGTCTATAGTCGGTTCCGCCAGATACCTTAGGAACCTTTTCGAAGGACTTATAGATAGCATTGACGGAGCGGTCTTTGACAGTTAAGTGCGTGGACGCACTTAGACAATGGGAGAAGCTATTGAAGTAGAAATTCACGTTAAGCTTTTTAGCCATCTTGATAAGCATCAAGACAGTGTCTTGATAATTGTCCTCTGAGATGGAACCAGAGGTATCAATGTATAGATGGATATCAGGCTTATACTTGGTTGAGACAACCTTGCCTTGTTTGTTAAAGTCATCAGGGTCTCGTCTGTTAGGGCGAGCAAAGGACATCTTGATGTTCTTATAGGAGTTCTCTGAGCGATTGACGTTGGTCATTTTCGCCAGAACTCTCTTGATGAGCTTTCCAAGGTCAAGAGTTGACGGTTGCTTTGCGCGGAATTTTACACGAGAACCTCGTGCCACTCCGTTTGGCTTGCGATTAGTCGCAGCTGCAGCAGCAGATTGAATTTTTTGCAAAGCGCGAGTTGTGGCAGTTAGTTGATTGAGTGCCTTTGGGTTAACAACTCGAGGCTTACCCTTAATGGACTTATTGATAATGGTCCATTCATCAGTGATTTTCTTAGCTGAGGAATGAGCGTGAGCCTCGATATTAACAAAGACAAGTGTCTTAGGGCAATATAGCTCACCAACATGGAATGGTAGAACGTTGAATGAATTAGGGTTTGCCTGAGCGTACTGCATAGCCATGTTTACGATAAGTCGAGCAAAGCTGTACTCATCGGTATTGTCGTCGTCATCATTTCTGATAACAATTGACTCAGTCAGTCCTTGCAGAGTAAGATTCTGGAAATCACTGAGAAGAGACGTTGTGTCCGATGGAAGCGATGGCAACAATGGAGCCGTATTATTTTGCAGCCACGTTAGGAATTTAGCGAACTCAGTTGCGTTTGTGCAAGAGAAGCCAAGTGTACGAGGACGTGCAAAGTAGCCCAGAGAGACGAAGAATTTGTCGTGGTTAGCAAGACCAGCAAGGACCTCTTTTGCTGATGGAATAACATCAGTCAGAGGTGTGTAGATGGTTGTTGGTGTTGCTTCTGGCATTTTTTCTTTAACCGCAGCCTGTGTGAGGAAGATTTCTTGTGTTGACGCATTGAATGTTTTGTCGAAGTAGACCATTGTCTTTGAGAACAAGTCTTTAACAACAGGTTCTGTAAGTGGGTTAATTGCATCACCCATGCAGTCAAGAATGAGGTTGTTCACCTCTACCTCGGACAGGTCGTTGGTACCATCATTGATGGAGACCTGTCCAGAGGCGATAGGCGTGAACAAAGGAAGTGTGATTGAGTTCATAACATCATCATCAGGGGCAAAGTCACCAGTGATGCTTGAGATGTAAATAGGTGATAGCACCTGAGGTTTCTGATTTGTTACATTCATGGCGTTTTATGCCCTTTCGTGATATGTGGATTGGTTACAGTGCATTGATGAGTGCTGCCAGCATCTTTGCTGTTGGGCTGGAACTCTTTGTGACGGATACTACGTTGTCACGAGAGTAGTTGCCGTTAGTGATGAGCTTAACAATAGCTTTTGATGCGGCAGGGTCGAGCGTGTCGATGCTATCAGCGATGTAAGGGATAATGTTAGTGTTGTCGTCACGCTCTGCAAATGCATAGAGAAGCGATTCACTCTTCTGCTTGTCATCAAGAGAATCGAGTCGGTCATTGAGTTCATCAATGGTACTGGATGTCTTGATATAGTCGAAGCAGTCTGGCTTTTCGATTTCTGCAACGTCTTGCTCTGCCTTGAGAAGAGCCTCAGTGACCTCGACCATAAGGTGTGCGAGGAAGGCGGTGTTTCCGACATAGCCCTCGAGGACCTCCTGAAGTACTGGGATGGAGTCGCCGTCGACGGTAATCATCTCGCGAGAAAGGTCGAGAAGTTCGTCGTGAGAGACGGTGTTCAGGAATCTGGAGACTGCGGTAATGCTTCGTGGTGTGGTAATCTGTAGCATAGCGTCACCGTCATCGAGCATATCGTCAATGAACTCTTCGGTATCGCTGTCGGAGATAGAGGTAGTTGACTTGCAGAAGAGGTCTTCCTTGTGCTGCTTGAGTACTGCCTCGACCCACTTATTAAGGTCTGGGTTTACAGCGATGAAAGTGTCAACGTCAGGGGTGACGTGGTATAAGACGAAGCGGGAAATGGATGCTTCATCAAGGGTGGTGATGTTACCCTTATCGTTACCTGCGGTGATGACGCGAAGGTTAGGCGGAAGCTGCTTGGAGCCAATGGAGCGAAGTGTTGGGATAGAGAGTGCCTCAGAGGTAACGTCAGGTGTGGTACGGTTCAGCTCGTCCATAAAGAGGATAGGTGTCTCATCTGGGTGAGCAATAGCGTACTCAATGGCGTCATGGATGACTGCGTGAGGATAGAAGACCTGCTTGTAGTCAGTGGTGTTACCGTCCTTGTCGGTAACAGGGACCAGTCGGGCACCAGTAAGGTCTGCCTTATCGGCAAGCTGGTTGCAGGCGAGGGTGAAGCACTTAGTCTTCAGCTTAGTGGCGAGCGCCTCAACCCAAGATGACTTACCAATACCTGGCTCTCCGAGGAGCATTGGCACGAGGTTGTCGTGAACGTTAGCGCTAACGCAGGTCATGAGTGTCTTGTCGAATTTCATTCTTTGTTCTCCTTTGTTCGTTGGTATGAATGAATGAAAAAATTACTATAATGGGGATATTTTGTTCCATTATAGCTTCAATATTTCTCCCGCACGCACCAAGACAGAGCCGAGGTGCGTGTTGGTTTTGATAAGTATTATCATAGATGATAGGGTTAAATCTTAAGTTCATCGATACACAGGCTAATCATGTCAAATAACAACTCTTTGCTGTTTGGTATTGGTATCAGAGCAGTATAATTGTCATGATTGTTGGTGCGTTCTTGCGCTGTGATATTGTCAGCAAAAAGACATGTTTTGTTGTTCGTGAGGTCATTGTTGACAACACTGATGCGATAAATATTATCGTGAGCTTTGACAATCATATACCCATAAATCATATCATAAGCTTGAACATTGATATGCGACCCAAAAAGCAGATAATCGAGCTGATAGATGATAAAGCTTGGACTTTCTTTGTCGCTGAAGATATCATCTCGAGGTGTGTTGTGGGTATCTTTGAGAGCCTTCCACATATCTGAGATGCTATAATATTTAGGAGCTAATGCGAGGATTCTTGAAATCATTTTTGGAGATAATGAGTCAAGAGCAGTATAGGTAGAGCGTGTGATAATAGTGGCTTGACGATAGCCATCTTCAAGCTTTTTAGAAAGAATAAATGTGTTATCGTCAATTTGATACACATAAAGATTCTCTGATTTGTCTTGTTTGATACAGAGATTATTAAACATAGTGAGATTTAGTTGTGACATAAGTATCCTTCCATAGTATGTCATGATATATGTTCTAGTATCTCTCGATACTGTTCGATATAGAAAGAGAACAGTATCTGATTTTATGTTTTAGTATATTTTTTGAATTATGTTTCAAAAAAAAAAAATTAAAATTTTTGAAAATAAGTCTTGACAAACGTCTTGACTTATGTTATAATATATAGTAGCAGTGGGATTCTGTTAAAAATTAGCTGTAATATAATTTAGAAAAAAAAAAAGACCCAGTCATATAAGCGACCAGGTCTTTTGATTAAATGAATCTCACGACGTCTTTGAGATATTGACCGCTGTCCAAGACAATTTTGTTGTTTGGGTCAGACATTAGGTCATTGACAAATGTTTCGTAATTGTTTTCTAGCATGGTTACGAAATTTTCTTGATTTCCTCTTTTAATATATCGGTTAATCATTTCTTGTTTCATATCTAAAGATGGTAGCACAATAGTAAAGGGAATACTTCTTTTGTTTAGTTCATCTCTTACTTCTTTGTGAGAAGAAATAAGAATTATACATCCTTCTCGTGCTAAGGAAACAATATCTCTGATATAATTTTCAGGAAAATTGGGATTGAGCGTTTTACTCATTCCTTTTCGTTGCTCGATTGGCAAATCACTATCAATATCGAGCCATTTATAGTTAGAAGATTCTAAGTCAATGACGCTGTGATGTTCTTTTGCAAGTGTTGTTTTGTCGATACCGGGAAAAGCAGAAATGATACCCGACGTGATAGGCATTGTTACTCCAATGTTTTTATTGTTTATTTCTCCACTTGTTTTCTCGTGTTCGTTCCATGTCGTAGCATTTTTCACAAACAGCATAGCCGAACCCGTTGGGCGTGTGAATTTCATGGCTTGTGTAGCAGGAGCCATAAGTCACTTCTTTTCCGCAATGAGGACAGTTGACAATTTCATCCATATCAAAGCTGTAGCTTTTGACGTTCCAGTTGTCTGGAACTTCGTATGGCTCATACGCTTGCTTGTCGTAATTCCAGCGGTTAAGAAATAGCATTTTTGACTTCCTTTCTTTCACCATACGAGCAGAAACCGTTTCTATCACAGTCAGTCCATCCACGGCGAGCACAATCAAGATGGACGGTGTCATAAAAGATGCAATCTCGACATCTCACAATCGGAGTGTCGGTGAGATGGACCTCATTGTTGTCATCGACTGTGGCTATGTATTCGTTGTTTGCCATGATTATCCTTTTGGTGTTTACATGTCTGTGTTTATGATTCTGCAACGGCAGTTTGGACAGTATGATAAACCAAGTTCTTCGAACGTGTTGATGTCTAAGTCATCGTATCGTTCTGATAGATTGACATTGCAGTTGCTGCAGCGCCATTCCTAATCCATGTCGCACTCGTCAGCGCCTCTTGGTGTCGTGTCACGGTATATGAGTGTGCAGGTCGGGTCAATAAGTTGAGCGAGGCGCTCGAATGCGAAACCTTCTGGTCTGGTTACATCCCAGCCTAGAATCCTCTCAAGTTCAAGCATTTCGTTAACGAGTTGCTCATTGATTTCGAGGTCATGTTCGCAGCCTTTGTTTTGGATTTCGCGGATATTTGCAGATGCTTCTTTGAGAGCATTTGCAATGCGTGTGTGTTCATTCATGACAGTGATTCCTTTATTATCAAATTGTTTGTTGACGTGCTCAATCGTGTAAAGTTGAGGAATTTTAAGGGTTCTTGCTGTTCAGTCTTTTTTGAGCAATAAGACTAACAAACTCACTTTTATCGTTGATAAGCACATCAAGACCAAAGCCTAGACTGGCGACAACGGCTCGAACGTCTTCGTCGTCATCGTACACAAAGTCCTTGCTTGTGTATTTCAGACGCTTGTCTGTGTAGTAAAATGTGAAGCCGACTTCTACAGGAATTTGTTTAGACGTGGTTGATAACCTTTCGTGCGATTGCATAAATACCAATATATACGAGAATTGCTACAAATACTGGTGTATTGTAGTATGAGACAACCATAAGACAAAACAAATTCGATACCATAAGCGCAATCGATTGCTCGAACTTTGTGTAGTCGTGGTCGTAATAATCCTCAATCGTTCGCAGGCTTAGGAACCATGCGATGCTTGCTCCTAGTGGTATGGAGAGCAAATACAACAGATTCATATCAATCACGGTAATGTATGCTGCAATTGCAAGCATAAGTGCAAGTTCCATGATTGGTACGATGATGAGGTGTAGTGGATAGTGTCGTGGGGTGTACATTGTTATACCCAATCAATATTACTAAGAAGATGAGCCATACTTGCTTTTGTGAGGTAAATAATGCCGTTAACAAACTCATTTGTCAACGAAGTAGAAACAGACTGATTTTTCTCATCGATGTCAAGAATAACGTTGGTGTTAACGATGCGCTCGTCACCATCAATAATTGTTAGTTTGATAAAGTGTGGCATTGTGGGTGTGTCCTTTCGTTAATGAATAATGAGTGATGCTAAGAATGCCCAGCCGCATACAGATAGCATAAATGCTGAAAGCGCGAGTATGACAAAGGTCGGCGCAACAAGTCCATACTTGGCTAACGAACAAAGGAGTCCAGGCATGTAGGTCTTACCGTCAAACGTATTCTCTTTTAGACTTTTTATGTATGCCCATAAAAGGAAAGCTGTTCCCAGGATATACGTCATCATGTTAGATAGCATAGGTAATCGTTCGGTCATTTTGTCATTCTTTCTAATCATAACTATAAGAACGGGAGGTTGCGCGTCCGTTTGATAATTCTTCTAAATCGCGTAAAATCATCATTACTTTATTATAAATAATGCCCTCTTCGTCATACTCATTGTCTGGTAAACGATTGATTTGAATGCCCAGCGTTGTGCTAACGGCAATTTCGATTTCAATATCAAGTTTGTTGTCTTTACTGTCAAAATTATAAAGATTAATCCATTCGTCGCTAAGAGTTGGTTCGTTAATACATATGTTGCGATTCTCAGAGTCAACTTTGCTAATCGTTTCTAGCAGCACGTTCTTCATGTGTGCGAGTTCCTCTTGATATGCTGGAAGTCCGTCTGCTTCGGTTTCATCACCCTCTCCATATGGAATTGATTTGAGTCCGAAGTCCTTACATGTATACTTACGTCGCTTGTCTACGTATACAAATGTGAAATTGACTTCTACTGTTTTTACTGTTGGCATGGCTGATTCCTTTTAGTAAGTTTACTTTTCTGTTACGCCGAAGTTGGGATTAAATGGAAAGAGGTCGCCATAACTGCGAACGTTCTTAGTGTTTTTCTGTGCTTCATATCGTTCGCGATAGAATTTCTCATAACGCTCAGATGGCACAAATAATAGCTCGGGGTATAGATGGCTTAAATCGACTGTTGAATCTTTTGTGTTAGTCATTGTGATTTCCTTTCGTCGTTTGTCGTTACTCTTATTTTACTGAGCGAGTTAAGTAATTGCAAGAACTATTTTTAGTTGTGTCGGTTTTGTGATAGTTAGGATAACGCTCTTACTGCATCTAACAGTCGGTAGCCAATATCTTGAGAGATAATTAGTGTGCCAATTGCAAGCATACATAGAACGATGAGAAAGACTACTCTCGCCTTCTTTTCTTCTTTAGTTTCTTCTCTTGGTGGAGATTCTCTAAAGTATCTTGGTCGCTTTGGTTCAGAGGTGTTGCGGTGTCCTAGCCAGTAACCTAGTAAAAATTCGAGCATTATCGCTCCTTTTAGTTGTTAGTCATCCAAACATGGTCTTGGTACATCTACTAATTTGAACATGCTAAAAATCAAAGCAAATACGATGATAAAGCCGATGGTGAATGCTGCTATGAGTGTTGAGCCGAAACATAGTGCACCAATCATCGCTGTGTCTGATGAATCAATGCCCCAGCACTGTGTTATGGCAAATTGATAAAAGTTCGGGACAAGGATGTTTGTGATAAGGATTGACAATACTAATGCGGATAGAGAGTAGAGTGTAGCTACAATACCATCGTGTTCCTTTGCCGCCTTAATTACCTTGGTATAACTTTCATCACCAAAATGAGTTTCTTTTGGTTTATACTCGCCGATTGTTTTGAGAGCTGCATGATACCTGGTTTTAACATTTTTGCTAAACAAATGTTTACCATAGAGCGCAATAATGACAACGTGGAGTGTAAAGATTGCATATTTGTTGTATGCGTCAACGATGAATTTTCCAGCCGCATTAAAGAAGTCGTAAAGAGCGTAAATAGCTGCGGTTACAGCAGTCTTAATTGCATCTGGTAGCCATGGAATCATGTTCGCAATTGGGTTTGGTAACATGAACGCGACTGCAACCGCAAATAGAACTACGTTGAAAATTGGTGGGTAACGTTTAGACATTAGTTGTTTTCTTTCTTCTTATTGAATATTCAAGTATTTGCGACAATGGGTAAATACAAGCTGCTGAATACGATTTAGGTCAACGGTGCCTTTTTTCTTCTTGAAGTGCCCCCAAAATTCTTCTTCCATGAGGTCGTTTAGGCAAAGATTGAGGAACATGCCGATTGACTTTTTGTCGTTTACCCATTCGTCCATGTCGAGTGTGTTCATAACCTTTGCTTGACATTTGTTCATGAACGCGTCTGTGCAAAATGTATTTACAAAATTTTCTTCATTTTGTCCAGCAAGAATAGGTTTCTTTGGTATGGATTTTTGCTGAAGATACTCATCGCGCACAATCTTTGCAATTTGAATGTGACCATATTCGTCTCTGAATTTGTAATTATTGATAACGATGCCCTCGCCTTTTGAATTTGGTGTGAGGTTATAATCAGTTTTGTCAAGGAGTGATTGAACGTCCTCGCGAGACGGATTATGAAATGTTCCAATTACAGGAATAATTTTGTCATAGTCCCCAAATTCACTCTTATAGGTATCATATGGAATATACTCATCCGCTGTTGTGTCAAATACATCAAAGATAAAAAATCCATGATTAAGATAATCTTTGATATGACCAGGGAATCGCTCGCCATCTGCGCCGAGCCATTCGCCATATACGATATGGTCGGGGTGTGATTCGAGATACTGAATAATCTGAGGAAACTCTTTCTCTCCATTAAGTGTGAGAGTTTTGCAGAAATTCGCATTGTCTTTGTTCATGTTAATTCCACGCGTACGTGAGCCAACATGGACGGTGCCATCTTTCATGAATAGACATGCGTTTGTGCCGTCCAGCTTTGGCATGACGACTACATCTCCGCAGAGGATGCCTTGAACTTCGTCTTTATCAATGCGTAGTACGTGTGTGTATGACTTATATTGAGCCATGTTAGTTCCTTTCTTCTTTGTACAAACAAAGTGTAGCACAATTTCTCATGCTACACAATATTTACACAAAGTTTTTATTGTGTTTTAACGGCGCATTTTGCGTGCCGTTGCAATAATGGTCAGACCAGAAAGAATCATGCCGCCGAGCATTGCGATAGATGTTGCGTTGTCGCCCGTGTTAGGTAGAACAGCTACCTTCTTTGTGTGAGTAGGTTTCTTCTGCTCAGACTGCTTAGGTGATTCCTCGGACGGCTTCTGTGGCTTCTCAGATGGCTCGGAAGGAGTCTCTGGCTGGTTTGGCTGTGGCTGAGGAGTATTTGGGTTCTCGGGAGTCACAGGAGTTGTTGGATGCTCTGGTTGTGGGTTGACTGGATGCTCTGGTTGAGGATTGTCTGGCACAACTGGCGTATCTGGGTTATTTGGTACAGGTGGATTCTCTGGCTCTGGGTTTGGAGTCGGAGTTGGCTCGGGAGTTGGTTGAGGTTCTGGCTCTGGTGTAGGCTGTGGCTGTGGGTTCACAGGCTCATCTGGATTGACTGGTGTCACAGGATTATCTGGGTTAGGATTGTGGTTATCGCCAGGGTTTTCAGTGTTGCCATTGTCAGTATTACCAGGGGTCTCTGGGGTTGCTGGGTCAGATGGGTTCTCAGTACCATTGCCGCGACCACCAGAGTTAGCAGCTACATAAGACCATGCACTTGAGCGGGTACGCTCGGTTGAAGTGAGAGTAATTGAGTTATCAATGCGGTCTGAGAAAGTAGTCTCATACTCAATCCAGTACATGTTATTCTCGTCGAATGGCAGTGCAGACAAGTCCCATGCGAAGGAGTGACCGTCTTCAGCAATTACTGGCTTAGCTGTTGTGTCAGTAATCTTTACCCAACCTGGAGTTGGAAGGACATTGCCTTTGCTATCCATCATAACGCGGTAAATGCGGAATGAGCCAGCAACATAGGTTGAGTAGTTCTCAATAGTGTCAGTAAGGTTGACATTGTGGAGTGTAGTACCAGCGTTATTGAGACGTACCTTCCAAAGGACGGTGTTGTGGTCGGTCTTAACGCCCCACTTAGCGATGTTCTCGTCAGTAAGCTCGCCATCGGTGAATGCACTGATATTGAGGTCACTAGAGAAGTGAGTGTTAAGGTCAATTACGCTGAGGGTTTGGTCGCCGACTGGTGTGCCCGCCTTCATGTGTGCAGCAAGCCAAAGTGTGCCGCGAATATCGGACTTGTTCTCTACCCAGTCATTGAAGGTAATGCGAACACGACCTGGGTTTCCCGCTGCGACATTTGCGGTTCCCATTTCAGCGCCATCTGGTGCATAAATTGGGAATGATGTTCCCTCTGTTGACGGGAATTTTAGCTGTGTTGGTAGTTCCAGTTCAAGATAGTCGCCGCTATGTACGTCAGCGTCCTCTTGCGTTACCTTCCATTTAACCTTAATATAGAAGTCTGAGTTAGTATTAACTCGTGTAATGGCTTCCTTGTTGAGGTTGGTTAGGCTAAACTCCGTAATGGTTGTCGCTACAGGCGATGTTGCAGCAAGTGCTGGAACAGCTAGTCCAACCATTGCTACGAGAGTTAGCAAAAACAGTTTTACTTTTCCTAGCATTTGTTACATCCTTTCTTTTTGATGAACTTTGTATGTATATCGTAACAAATTACTTCTTGCATTACTTATAGTTCACAAAATCCACATAGTAAGTATAGCAGAAACTCCCTAGTTATACCACTAGGGAGTTTACTATCTCGATATTACTTTTTCTTCTTGTGAATACCTAATGCTACAAGAATTGTTCCGATTGTTCCCAGAACACTCGATACTGTAGCAGTATCTTCTGTGTTAGGGAGTACAGATTTCTTAGTATTCTCTCGACGATTAGTTATCTCAGCAGTCTGAGTTACTTTGTCGGCACGGTTCTCCTGTGTTTGTGCGCCGTCTTGAGCTGGAGCTGGAGTCTCGTGGCTTGAGTCCTCAGTTGGTGTTACAGGTCGATTAGGCTCTGGCGTAGGCTCTGGCGTAGGCTCTGGCGTAGGCTCTGGCGTAGGCTCTGGCGTAGGCTCTGGCGTAGGCTCTGGCGT
>JAHADO010000445.1 GCA_018375265.1 Campylobacter concisus
CTTAAGTATAAAATTATTGGTTTTTTACTTTCTTATTTGTTTTTAATTGGTTTTTATTGATTAGGTGTAGTAAACTTTTTTATATTTGTTTTTATGTTAGTGGGTTATTCATCTTTTTAAATTTATTATCTTGCTGTTTTAGAGATTTTAGACTAAATTTGACTTAAGGGTTTTTCTAAAAAATAAATACATGGCTAAAGTTGAACCATAAACAAGTGTTATGATTGATTAATTTTTTATATTAAAGCTCCAATATATATGTCTTAATAAAATTTGATATAAATTTTTTTTAAAATTTTAACAATGTTTTTATTCTTTTTTAAATGAGCTATGAAATTTGAAAACCCAAAGCTTAAGCTACTTGATGCAATAGATACAAGTAGCGACAAGGTAGGCTTAGTTAAGAAAGTGTTATTAAATAAAGACATAAGCGACGGAATAAAAGCTAAAGCAGTAAATAGGCTAACTAAAAATAAAATTAGTCAAGGTGCAAAAACTAGCTATATATCCACTAAAAACTCAGACAATAATTAAAAGCCCTATCTTTAGGGCTTGCTCTCTTTTTTATAATTAAACAAAATTTATTCTTTTTTGCCAAAATTGGGTAGATTTGGCACAGCGACAAATGATAAATTGCCATTAAATTGCATAAAAGGAGCAAAGAAATGGCAATAACTACAACTGGGTTTCAAGCCCCAGCTACAAAACGTGAAGGCTTAAAGCCCTCAGTCTATGAAAACATAATCTTAATAGGTGCTGACTAGATGCCTATACTAAAGTTAATTGGCACTTCAAGTGTTAAAGGTATGGAACATTCCTCTCTAGCTGATAGCTTAGAAAATTTTCTCTAATCAAAAATGTATCCATGTCTTGTAAAAAAATTTTAACATTTTGACATTATTTCGTCATTATTTGCGCTGTGAATATAAAGCTCGGCATTTACAATTACGTAGAGAACAGCAAAACGGCTCTGCTGTGTTACTCGTTAGTTTATTTTCTTTTGCGTTTGTGTCGGTCGTTTGTTAGGTGGCTGGTGACAGATATTCGGGATTGTTTGGATTAAGAGCCTGCGCAAGTGTTATTACTATTTGCACAATAATCTTTTTTGTATACAGCTATATGCTTAAATAACACTAATCGTTTGTCTGTGATTTGCTAGTTATGATGTATTTTAATAAGTCTGAAAGTATTGAATTAGAGGAGAGTTGCGTTTTGATCTACAAAGGCTATATTTAATATTTTTTG
>JAHADO010000446.1 GCA_018375265.1 Campylobacter concisus
TGCGCTACCTGGGATGAACCACTGCGGTGGCGGCAACGGCATAGATGACGTAGATCCGCTTAGTGCGCTTGAAGCGTGGCACGAAAAGGGCGAAGCGCCAAAGAGCATGCTAGCAAAAAGCAGGACCTACGCTGGCAAGGAATTTTTAGTGTGTGCCTATCCAAAGGTAGCTACATACGTGGGCGGAGATATCAGCAAGGCAAGTAGCTTTGTTTGCAAGTAAATTTAAGAAAGAAAATTTAAGGGGCAAAAATGAGTGAAATTTTAGTCGTATCAGGTCATACAGACCTTGAAAATTCCTTTGCAAATAAGATCATTTTAGGCGAGCTAAAAAAGCACCTGTCAGAGGCTAAATTTGACATACTAAGCGAGCTTTATAAAAACTACGCTATC
This sequence comes from Campylobacter concisus, assembly GCA_018375265.1. GTDB lineage: Bacteria > Campylobacterota > Campylobacteria > Campylobacterales > Campylobacteraceae > Campylobacter_A > Campylobacter_A concisus_AB. Next base: position 394 of record JAHADO010000446.1, read on the forward strand.
GATGTAAAAGCCGAGCAAGAAAAGCTAGTAAAAGCTGATGTGATCGTGCTTGTTTATCCATTTTTCTGGTACGGCGTGCCATCGCTTTTACAAAAATGGTTTGAAGATGTGCTAGTTCATGGCTTCTCTCACGGCAGCAAGGGAGATAAGCTACATGGCAAGAAGCTAGTGCTTTCATTTACCTCGGGCGCGCCTGAGGAGCTTTATAAAAAAGAGGCGCTTCAGCGCTATGAGATAGAGGAGTTTTTACCGCCACTTAAGGCGTTAGCAAATATGTGTGGCATGGAGTTTGCAGGCTATGTTTATAGCGGAGGGCTATCATATCAGAGCAGGCACGACGAGGCAAAGCTTGCTTTGATGAGGCAAAAGGCGCTTGATCATGCAAAGAGGCTAGAGGAGCTGATAGGTAAAATTTCATGATACCAGCGAAATTTTATAGATATGTTTTTGCGTTTATAATGTCAGCATTTATGGCGTTTTTTATGTCATTTGTGCTGACGTATCTAAACCTTGGCTTTGTTGATGGCTTTGTGAAAATTTGGCTAATCGCTTATGTAAAAGCCTTTGTAGTGGCGTATCCTGTGCTTTTGCTAGTTTCGCCGTCTGTTGCAAAGATCACGCAAAATTTATGTAAAAAAGAGGGGTAAATTTGAAGTGTGGCTAGAGAGCCTAGCCACGTGAAGGTTTATTTTAAAAGACCTTGTTTTTTCATTTGATCCATTACTTGAGCAAACATCTCTTTAGCTTGTTTGCAAGTAGCGTCTTGTTGCTCTTTTGGTAAAGAAGCTAGTTGATCCATTGATTGTTTCTTTTGATCTTCATACATTTTTACTTGTTGCTCTTGACCAGCT
>JAHADO010000447.1 GCA_018375265.1 Campylobacter concisus
CGTTGGATACGGCAAGTGTCAGGCTGAGTATCTTGTGGGTAAATTTAGATATGAAATTCTGCTTCGCTCAAACTCACACACCATGCTTTTAAAAGCTGCAAACCTCTGCAAAAGCGAACTTAGCGATATCGATATAGATCCGGTAAATTTTAGCTAGAAGACGATTTAGCACAAGCAAATTTTAAATTTAAAGCTAGCACATTATTTCTTTAAATTTAGCAAGTTACTAATGCAAGAGAGTAAAAATTTTAAAATTTCATGAGCGAGCAATTTCGGCTCTAAAATTTCGAGCTAAACTGTAAGCGAAGCCAATTTTAGTAGTCAATTCTTGCGAGTGAACGGAATTTTAAAATTTGTAAAAATAGTAAATTTTTTTAAAAATATAGACCTTAAATTTAAAAACTCTTTTATCCAAAAGAGAGACAAGGGGACTTGAATGACGAAGCCGTCCCCTTATCCCCCTTTTTCAAATCCCCCAAACCCCTCGCACGTTCAAGGTGCATGCAATGGTGCTAGCGCACTGCATGCGGTTTATCATCAGATAATCATCAAGTAAATTTTAAACGAGTATTTTCGGCTCTAAAATTTGAGCTAAGCTGTAAGCGAAGCCAAATTTTAGTAGCTAACTCTTAGGGGTGAATGAAAGTTTAAAATTTGCATTTACGATACATGAGCCTTAATTGCAAACTGCCTGCATTTAAAAACTTTATTAATTTTTCAAGCCTTTTAAAAGCCATTTTTTCTTATAATCCCCAATAAAATTTAAAGGCAAAATTTTGCAACGATACCCGACAAAACAGATAAAAATTCGCGATGTTTTAATAGGCGGTGACGCACCGATCTCCGTGCAGTCGATGACATTTTCAAAGACAAAAGACGTAAAAAGCACGCTAGAGCAGATACAAAGGCTATATTTTGCAGGCTGTGACATCGTGCGCTGCGCAGTTTTTGACAAAGAGGACGCCAGCGCGCTAAAGCAGATCGTCGCAAGCTCCCCAATCCCAGTCGTTGCAGACATACATTTTAACCACACCTACGCGCTCATCGTTAGCGAATTTGTCGATGCTATCCGCATAAACCCCGGCAACATAGGCTCTGCTAAAAATATAAAAGCAGTCGTTGATGCCTGCAAGCAGCGAAATTTACCTATCCGCATAGGCGTAAATTCTGGCTCGCTTGAAAAGCAGTTTGAGGACCGCTACGGCCGCACGGTTGAGGCGATGGTGGAGAGTGCGATGTATAA
>JAHADO010000448.1 GCA_018375265.1 Campylobacter concisus
TGACGATATGATGGCTACATTGTGGTGTTTATTCAAAATCAAATTCGATTTTACCATTTTCATTTACCCAGCCTATTCTAGGGCAAAAATCTCCGAAACAATATTCATCACTTTTAATTTGACTAAAATTATTATGTAATCCTTTTGGGATAGTACTACGCATATAAGCCATGATTTCTTCAATAGAAATATCCCAAATTTTAAATTTTTCTTTTATTTTTATTGGCGTTAGATATGTTTTCAAATTTTTATTATAAAATTGTTCTGGTGGGAAGAAAACTATTTTATTTTCTTTTGCCCAAATTTCTAAAAGTTTCAAAAATGCTTCATAAATCTGTTCTTTTGCGACAATACGAGATAAATACCAAGGAATTTGATCTATCCAAGAGCCAAATAAATTCTTAAATATAATATTTTTATTTTCTATAAGAACTTTTTCCATACTATTCAAATTTAAGTTCATAAGTTTTAACTCCATTATTATCGAATAATTTTATATCAATAGTCCATCTTGGTTTTTCTCCATTAGGCAACTGTGATTTTGAATTATTTCTAAGTGTAAAAGAGCCAGTATTAGTTTTAATACTATACAAGTCGGATATTTTTCCAGCAATATTCACTTTTTTAACATCTGGCATTTTATCTACACCAGTTAATTCTTTAAAACACGATCATCAGCTAGTCTTTTTCTGAAACTTTATAACTATCTAATTTATGTCTAATTTGTGACTTTCCACAATGCTATGGCTTCTTTAATCTCTATTTTATAAGCCTTAAATGGCACTATAACTTTTTCTTGCTCCCAAACCTTAAGCTCTTTATACTCTTTTGTTTTGGTTATATTGTAAATTTCATCATAAATTTTTTGCAAAAATTCAACAATTATCTCTTTTTCATCTATCTTAAACTGCAAAAATCTATACGTTTTTTCATTAAGCAAATTCGATTTAAAAAATACTTGTATAAACATATCTTCGACTATAAATTCTGGCCACATCAAATAAAAATAGATAAATTGTGGCAAATAATACCTAAATGCTTCATCATTAAAGATTGGTAAATCAGTAGATAAAATTTTTATTTTATCTTTTTCAAGTTCAAACAAATCCTTTCCTTGCAAATCATTTTCAATCAATGTGTCCTGCAAGAAAGGATTTGTTATTACCTTTGGTTTTGGCAAATTTCTATTATCTAGCAAATTTTGTATTTTATTTTGTAAGTTCATTTATAAATCCCTCATA
>JAHADO010000014.1 GCA_018375265.1 Campylobacter concisus
AGAGCCATAAACTGGGCTTAGAAGTAGTCCAAATACTGGATAGAGCACGCCAGCAGCCACTGGTATGCAAATGGCGTTATACATAAATGCCCAAAACAAATTCTCTTTTACGTTAGCAATAGTCGCATTTGCAAGCTTTACAAGCCCACTTACGCCACGCAAATCATTTTTTACAAGCACGATATCGCCAGCGCCTTTAGCGATGTCTGAGCCTGAGTTCATAGCGATGCCAACGCTTGCTTCTTTCAGCGATGGCGAGTCGTTTATGCCGTCCCCTACAAAAATGACGCCGCCACGTCCCATGAGCTCTTTTACCTTGTTAAATTTATCTTCAGGCAGCATGTTTGCATAGTATTCGCTCACATTTAGCTTGCTAGCGATATTTGCCACTACTTTTTTATCATCGCCTGAGAGGATTACGCTTTGTAAATTTAGCCTTGAAAGCTCGTTTATAACGCTATTTGCTTCATTTTTTAGCTCATCACTTAGCGTTAAAAAGCCGCTAAATTTTTGATTTAGCGCACAAAGTATGACGCCGCTTCCATCATTTGCAGCCTCTTTTATCGCTTCACTATCTGCTTCATTTAGCAAGATATTGTTTGCTGCTAGCAGCTTTTCGTTACCTATTATTATCTTGTTACTCTCGTCTTCATAGACGATGCCTTGACCAACTACGTTTTGGAATTTGCCATTTAGCTTTTGTAAATTTATGTAATTTTGTTTTGCATATCTTACGATCGCTTTTGAGATCGGATGCTCGCTTAAATTTTCAGTAGATGCCACTAGCTCTAGCTCTTTTTCACTCAAATTTGAACTTTTGACGCTGATTAGCCCCTTACTTAGCGTGCCAGTTTTGTCAAATGCTACAAATTTAGCATCTTTTATAAGCTCCAAAACCTCTGGATTTTTCACCAAAATCCCAGCTTTTGCACCACGCGAGAGGGAGCTTACGATTGCTATTGGCGTGGCAAGTCCTAGTGCGCATGGGCATGAGATGATAAGCACGCAGATCGCGCTAGAGATCGCATAGGCGAAATTTCCACTAAAAATTATCCATATAAAAAATGTAAGAACTGAGATCGCCACGACGCTTGGCACAAAGATGTTTGCTATCTTGTCAGCCAACCGTCCGATAGGCATCTTTTTAGAGCTAGCGTCGCTTAGTAGGCTTAAAATTTGAGATAGCAAGCTTTCAAAAGAACTCTTTGTTACCTTGACGCTTATGTAGCCATTTGTGTTTAGAGTGCCGGCAAATACGCTATCTCCCACCTCTTTATAAACTGGCAAGCTCTCTCCTGTAAGCATAGAAGCATCTATCTCAGCGCCACCTTGAACTATCACGCCATCACTTGGGATGTTGTAGCCATTTTTTACGATGACGATGTCGCCTACTTTTAGCTCATTTACATTTACCTCTTTGCTCTGTCCGTCTGGCATGACCAAAAAGGCGGTCTTTGGTGAAATTTTAAGTAGGGTCTTTAGGTAGTCGCCTGCCTTTGCTTTTGAGCGCTCTTCAAGGTACTTGCCAAGCAAAACAAAGGCTATTATCATCGCTGCGCCTGAGACATAGACATTTTTTAGATCATCTGGGATGAAATTTGAAAAGATCACAACAAAAAGCGAGTATAAAAATGCACTACCGCTTCCAAGAGCTACAAGCACGTTCATATCGTAGTTTTTGTTTTTAACAGCCTCTATGGCGTGAGCAAAGAAGTCTTTGCCACTAAAAGCTAGCACCAAAAACGCTAAAACTAGCATGAGTAAATTTACTAGCAAGTTATGAGGCACGAACATCTCAAGCGCCATTATCACGATGCTTGTGATAAATGCAAATATAAATTTATTTCTTATCGAGGTTATATGCTCGTCTCTTTTGGCTTCAAATTCATCAATATTTGTCGCCACAAAATAGCCAAGCTTCTTTATCTTTTGCTCTAAAACTTCACGCACGCTGGCGTCTTTTAGGACAAACTCACCGCTTGCGTTTGCAAAATTTACATTTGCTTCAAGCACCCCATCTATCTTTTTGGAAACTTTCTCGATAGCGTTTGAGCAATTTACGCAGCTCATTCCCGCTATATTTAGCTTGACTTTTAAAGGCATATCAAAGCTCCTTTATAACGTCAAATCCCAGATCAGCCATTTCTGATTTAAATTTCTCTACATCGCCATCTTTTATATCAAGGCTTACTTGTCTTGGCTCTTTGCTAAGATCGACTTTTATCTCACCAAAGTCGTCCTCAAGTGCGTTTTTTATAGTATTTGCGCAGTTTTGGCAATGCACATTATTTACCTCAAATGTTTTCATATTATCTCCTTTATCATGTGGTCGTATTCGTGTAAATTTATGATCTTTTTGGTGTTAAATTTAAAGCCAAGGCTCTCGTAAAATTTACGAACTTTTGGCTTATTTACATCAACTATCAGCGAGACTTTTTTATGTCCTAGCTCTTTTGCTTTGGCAAATGAGTGCAAGATAAGCTCTTTTGCAAGCCCTTGGCCTCTAAATTTCTCATCCACAGCGATGCTATCTATATAAAACTCATCATCAAAGCACTCTTTTTCTACCTTAGCGTCTTTGCCAAGTGCCTTTAGATGCTGTGAAATTTCTCTATCAAGCTTAGCTGTGTCGCCGCCAAAGTAAGCGCACATCGCAGCGATGATCACGTCGTCACATTTATAGACATAGACATTTTTATAGCTAAGACTGTTTGTCTCGCTTTTAAAAAAATTCTCTAAAATTTCATCGCTTTTTGCAGGATCGTCGTAGCCACTTAGCTTGTAGGCGATATCCTCCATCGCTAAATTTAGTAGTTTTATGCAGATTTGTGCATCTTGTTTTTGAGCATTTTTTATCATGGGTATGATTATATGCTTTTAGCTTAAATTTTTACCAAATATTATTTTCAAATTTACAAATTAAGCGCTTTAGCAGGCAAACTAAAAATGTTTTAAAAAAGTATAAAATTTTTTTAGTTATAATCCGTAAAAAATTTATTTAAGGATATTTATGGGACGAGCATTTGAGTACCGAAGAGCGGCAAAAGAAGCTAGATGGGATAAGATGAGCAAGGTATTTCCAAAACTTGCAAAGGCTATAACAGTAGCGGCAAAAGATGGCGGATGTGATCCAGATATGAACCCAAAACTTCGTGCAGCCATCGCAGCAGCAAAAGCTGAAAATATGCCAAAAGATAACATCGATGCGGCTATAAAAAGAGCAAATGGCAAAGATAGCGCAGATATCAAGACTATCTTTTATGACGGCAAAGCAGCTCACGGCGTGCAAATCATCGTCGAGTGCGCTACTGACAACCCAACAAGAACAGTTGCAAATGTAAAAGCAATATTTAGCAAAAATGGCGGAGAAATTTTGCCAAGTGGCAGCCTTAGCTTTATGTTTACAAGAAAGAGCGTTTTTGAGCTTGAAAAACCAAGCGCAGATATCGAAGAGATCGAGCTTGAGCTGATTGATTATGGACTAAGTGACATTGAAGAAGATGAAAACGCACTATTTGTTTATGGCGATTACGCAAATTTTGGCACATTGCATGAAGGCATAGAGAAGTTAAATTTAGTAGTTAAAAAAGCTTCACTTCAGTACTTGCCAAATCAAACCGTGAGCCTAGATGAAGAGCAAATGCTTGAGGTCGAGAGACTTCTTGACAAGCTAGAAGACGACGATGACGTCCAAGCAGTTTATACAAATATCGAGTAAAAAGGAGCAACATGCGTTTTAATGAGTTAAAAGTTTATGATATAAATTTAGACGAGCTAAAAAAAGATAAATTTGCGGTTTTAAAGACAGAAAAAGGTGATATCAAACTTGAGCTTTTTGCCGAGGATGCACCGCAAGCTGTTGCAAATTTTGTCCATTTGATAAAAACAGGCTTTTATAATGGCCTAAATTTCCACAGAGTTATACCAAATTTTGTCATCCAAGGCGGCTGCCCAAATGGCACAGGCACAGGCGGTCCTGGCTGGAGGATAAAGTGCGAATGCGATAATCAAAAGGTAAAGCACGAGCGTGGCAGCCTTAGCATGGCTCACGCAGGTCGCGACACTGGCGGATCACAGTTTTTCATCTGCCACAGCAAGCAACCTCATCTTGACGGCGTGCATACAGTCTTTGGAAAGTGCGTTGATGACGAGAGTTTAAAGGTGCTTGATGCTATCAGACAAGGCGATAAGATCCTCTCAGCAGAGATCAAGCAGAGCCTATAAAAGGGGAATTTATGGATAGTGCAAAAACGCAAAAAAGTCTCTTTGTGAGACTATTTACCAATCTCGCCATTTGGGTTGTGATAGGTATAGTTGGCGGTGTTATCGTCGGTATGGTCGCACCTGAGCTTGGCATAGCAAGTAAGCCAGGCATTGATTATTTTATAAAAGCCCTTAAAATTTTAATCGGCCCTATCATCTTTTTAACAATCGTCTCAGGCATCGTCGGACTTGAGAGCCTAAAAGATCTTGGCACCATCGGGCTTAAGGCGTTTATCTACTTTGAGATAGTTAGCACGCTTGCTCTTGCTGTTGGTATCATCTTTGGCGAGACGCTTCGTCCAGGACACGGTATGAACCTTGACTACACTCAGCTTGACGCCTCAAGCGTGGCTAAATTTACATCTCAAGCTGGCAACATGGACGCAAATAGCGGCTTTTTAGTACATACGCTTCATCTTTTAAGAGGCGCTGTGCCAGTAGATGACATCTTCCCTTACGTGCATATACTTGATCCATTTATAAAGTCAAACACACTTCAAGTGCTTTTCATGGCGATAGTCGTTGCCATCGTGCTTTCACTACTTGCTCATGATAAAAAGCAAGCTTGTCTAAAACCGCTTGAATTTATCCAGCACTACGTCTTAAAGCTACTTACTTGGCTTATGCTATTTAGCCCAGTGGCTGCCTTTTCGGCGATGGCTTACTTGATCGGTAAATTTGGCATCGGAACGCTTCTTGGTATGATGGAGCTTCTTGTTGTTATGGCACTTGCAAGCTGCTTTTTCATCTTTGTCGTACTTGGCGTCATTTGCTACTTTGCCAAAGTCAATGTCTTTAAATTTATGCGCTTTATCTCAAAAGAGGTCTTGGTCGTTTTTGCGACAAGCTCGAGCGAGACAGCTCTTGCGCCACTTATGCAAAAGCTAGAAGCAGCTGGCATAAATAGAGGCGCAGTTGGCCTTATCATCCCGACTGGCTACTCATTTAACCTTGACTGCACTAACATCTATCTAAGCTTAAGCGTTATCTTCTTAGCGCAAGCTTTCAACATCCCGCTAAGCTTTGAACATCTAATAAGCATACTAATCGTGCTAATGATCACAAGTAAAGGCGCAGTTGGCGTTACAGGATCTGGCTTTGTCGTCCTTGCTGGCACACTAAGCGCACTTCCAAGCACTGGCATACCAGTAGTCACCGTGGCTGTGTTACTTGGCGTTGATAAATTTATGTCAGAGATGCGTGCTGTTGGTAACCTTTGCGGTAATGCCGTTGGCTGCATGATCGTTTCTATCTGGGATAAAAAGGTCGATATGGAGAAATTTAGATACGCGCTAGATCATCCAGACGAATTTCACTTCCACTCATAATAGAATTTTTTAAGGGGCAATCGCCCCTTTTTATCTTAAATTTACTTCAAAACTTAAAGTGCTTATACCCTATTTTTACAATACAAAATGAAAATTTAGAAATTTTATTTTTAAATATAGAAACTAATATTATAATTATTGAAAATTTTAATTTGGAGGAGTTATGAAGACATTAGGCATCATAGGCGGCATGGGACCACTTGCCACGGCTGATTTATACAAGAAGATCATCGATATAACCCCAGCAACTTGCGATCAAGAGCACCTACACATCGTTATCGACTCATACGCACAGATAGAAGATAGGACAAAATTTATCATGGGTGAGGGAGAAAGTCCGCTTCCAAAGCTGATTCAAAGTGCTAAACTTTTAAAAAATGCAGGATGCGAGGCGATGCTAATGGCTTGTAACACAGCTCACTACTTTGCTCCAAGCATCGAAAAAGAGGCTGGAGTGAAAATTTTGCACATTGCAAAAGTTACAGTAGATGCCTTGCAAAAGAAATATCCGCACGCTAAAAATATCGCTGTCATCGCAACAAGTGGCACAAAAAAGGCTGGCGTTTATGATCAAATTTTAAAAGAGCGCGGGCTAAAGAGCGTGGATTTTAGCAAAGAAACGCAAGATGTCATCATGGAGTGCATCTACAAAGGCGTCAAAGCTGGCAAGCTAGAAGAGTATGTGCCAGTATTTTACGAAGTGCTTTCAAATATTGAAGCTGACGTTTATATCGCAGGTTGCACCGAGATACCGATGTTTTTACCATTTATCAGCAGCGAGTATAAATTTATAGATGCGACATTTGAGCTAGCAAAAGCTGGCGTAGAATTTGGACTAGAAAAGAGAGTATTTTGATGTAAATTTAGCCAGATACCTGGCTAAATTTTTGTTTTAACTACAACTTACACTAAATACAACAGCGACTTTTATAGTAGAAATTTGATATCAAATTTAGCTGGAGTGTTCTGGCTAAATTTTAGCTCTAGCTACAAAGATTGCTTATATTAAAAATTTTTGATATCTAATGGGTGATTTTTAGAGCTGCTTAATAAGTGTGGTTTTATAGCGAGAAGCTTTAGAAAGTCTAGTGAAATAGATTATTTTGCATTAAATTTAACTGGTGCATTTTGACTAAATTTTAGCTCTAGCTACAAAGGACCACTTGTATTAAAATTTCTGATGTCAGGCGATTAAATTTTTCAGGCTTATAAAGAGTAATTTTTTTGATGAAAAAGTTTTAGAAAGTCTCGTTAAATTTGACCGAGCTATTTTGCAAAATGTTTTAAATTTTATATTAGAAATTTGAAAAAGAGCTATATTTTATAGCTCTAAAATTTTTACTATTTGATAGTTTAAATTTAAAAAGCCTTGCAGGCAAGTTCCCGCAAGGCTATAAATTAAGCTGTTGGGCCAGCTTTTGCGTACTCAACGCCCTCTTTTACATCTTCATAGCGTTTGAAATTTTCAACAAACATTTTAGCAAGCTTGTCGCGTGAAATATTGTACTCAGCTGGATGTGTCCATGTGTTTATAGGATTTAGCAGTTTTGTCTCTACACCATCAAGCTCTTTTGGGATAGCGAAGTTAAATTTATCAAAATTTTCAAATTCGCATTTTGTGATGCTGCCATCAAGGATCGCATTTATGCAAGCACGTGTTGCTTTTATGCTCATACGCTTGCCAACGCCGTAAGCACCGCCGCTCCAGCCTGTATTTACAAGATAGACATTAACGCCGTGTTTATCGATCTTCTCGCCAAGCAGTTTTGCATAGACGGTTGGGTGAAGTGGCATAAATGGCTCGCCAAAGCAAGCGCTAAAAGTAGCGATAGGCTCAGTTATACCGCGCTCTGTGCCAGCAACTTTTGCTGTGTAGCCACTTAAGAAATAATACATCGCCTGCTCTTTTGTCAGCTTTGCAACTGGAGGAAGCACGCCAAAAGCGTCAGCGCTTAAAAAGATGATATTTTTTGGATGGCCAGCACTTGAGCTTGGCTCGTAGTTGTCGATGTGATAGATCGGATAGCTCACGCGTGTGTTTTCAGTCTTTGAGCCATCTTTATAATCAACCACGCCGTTTTCGTCAGCCACGACATTTTCAAGTAGTGCATCACGCCTGATCGCTGCGTAAATTTCTGGCTCGCTGCTTGGATCAAGATTGATACATTTTGCGTAGCAGCCACCCTCAAAGTTAAATACCCCATCATCGTCCCAGCCGTGCTCGTCATCGCCTATTAGTTTGCGTTTTGGATCGGTTGAAAGTGTAGTTTTACCAGTGCCAGATAGACCAAAAAATAGCGCTGTATCGCCCTTCTCGCCTACGTTTGCAGAGCAGTGCATGCTTAGTTTGCCCTCAAGTGGCAACCAGTAGTTCATCATAGAAAAAATGCCTTTTTTCATCTCGCCGCCATACCATGTGCCACCGATCACTGCGACATTTTCTTCGACGTTAAAGATGACAAAGACTTCTGAATGTAGTCCGTCAGCCTTGTAGTCCTCATTTTTTGTCTTGCAAGCGTTATATACTACAAAATCAGGCTCAAATTTAGCCAGCTCCGCTTCACTTGGGCGGATGAACATATTTTTTACAAAGTGCGCTTGCCACGCTACTTCGGTGACAAAACGGACTGATTTTTGGCTCTTTTTGCTAGCTCCACAAAATGCATCTTGGATAAAAATTTCTTTACCACTTAGCTGCTCTTTTGCTTTTTTAAGAAGCTTGTCAAAAAGCTCTTTTGTGATAGGCTGATTTATCTTGCCCCAAGCGATGTATTTTTTGCTTGGATCTTGCTTGACAAAGTACTTATCTTTTGGGCTTCTGCCTGTAAAAATTCCAGTATCAACCATAAATGTGCCGTTACTTGAGACTCTGCCCTCATTGTTTGCCTTTTCAAGCTCAAAAAGCTCGTCGTAGCTTAGATTATGATTTATCTTTTTGATCTCTTTTAGACCTAGCTCGTCTAGTTTATTTATCATGTTGTTTCCTTTTAAATTTTCGTTTCTTTATAAATTCTGACCTAAAAGTCATCAAAATGTTAATCAAATTTCGCTTAACACTATCTTTTTAAAATGGGCAAATTTATTTAAATTTAGCCACCACTTGATTGTTTGCGACACTTTGACCTTTACTAACCTCTATAGAGCCTATGATGCCGTCTTTTGGGGCCTTAACCTCTATCTCCATCTTCATCGCTTCAAGCACGACTATGGCCTGACCTTTTTTGACATGGTCACCTGCGCTAACTAAAATTTTATGCACAGCGCCTGGCAAGCTTGCGACGATATCATTTTCTGTTGCGCCTGCTGCTGCACTTTTGGCACTTTTTACGCTCTTGCCTTCAACTTCAGTGATTGATTTTACTTGGATGCTGTCGTTAAAGCCTTCGCTTACTTCGACATTGTAGCGACTACCATTTACGACGACGCTATATCTGCCGCTTTGAGTTTGTCTACCCTCATTTGCTTTAGCATTTGGATCGATTTTTCTTACATTTACTTTAGCTTCGCCTTTTAAGAACGCGATGCCCTTTTCTTTACAAGCTGCTGCTATAAAGACGTTTTCTTCGGTAACTTTGATCTTGTTTTGTTTTAAAATTTCTTTTACATGCGCAAGTGACTTGCTCTCATCTTTATCAGCTATATCAACTGCGTGTTTTGTAGTTGGTTTTAGCCCTAGTTGCTCGCTAGCAAGCTTAATGATCTCTTTATCAGGCGTAACTGGGGTCTTGCCAAAGTAGCCAAGCACCATTTTGCCGTATCCCTCAGCGATCTTTTTCCACTTGCCAAACATTACATTATTAAATGCTTGTTGGAAGTAAAACTGGCTAACAGGGGTCACTGAAGTGCCGTATCCGCCCTTTTGCACCACTTCGCGCATAGCAAGGATAACCTCTGGGAATTTATCTAAGATATTGTTATCTCTCATCATCTGGGTATTTGCAGTGAGTGCGCCACCAGGCATCGGTGAAAATGGTATGAGAGGGCTTACTTGCACAGCTTCAGGCGGTAAGAAATACTCTTTTAAACAATCATTCAAAACGCTTTCGTATTTTAAAATTTTCTCCACATCAAGGCCGCCAAGATCGTAGTTTTTACCTTTTACTGCGTGAAGCATGGTTAGGATATCTGGCTGACTTGTGCCGCCACTTACTGGGCTTGCGGCTAGATCTATACCATCGACACCAGCCTCAAGCGCTGCAAGGTAGCAAGCGACACTTACGCCTGCAGTTTCATGTGTATGAAGTCTAATATGAGTTTTTTCTGGTAACAATTTTCTAGCCATTTTTATGGTTTCATAGACCTTTTGTGGGCTGCTTGTGCCACTTGCATCTTTGAAGCAAACGCTGTGATAAGGGATATTTGCATCTAAAATTTCTCTTAAAATTTTCTCATAAAATTTAACATCATGAGCTCCCACACAGCCACTTGGCAAGTCCATCATAGTAACGACGACTTCGTGTTTTAGCCCGTGATGAGCGATCCTCTCGCCTGAATATTTTAAATTTTCAACATCATTTAGTGCGTCAAAATTTCTAATAGTAGTAGTTCCGTGTTTTTTGAAAAGTTTTGCGTGAAGGTCGATTAGCTCGCGGCTACCAGTGTCAAGTGTGACGGTATTTACGCCCCTGCTTAGGGTTTGAAGGTTTGCTTTTGGTCCTACGATGCTTCTAAATTTATCCATCATCGCAAAAGCGTCTTCATTTAGGTAAAAATAAAGGCTTTGAAATCTCGCTCCGCCGCCAAATTCAAAATGCTCTATGCCAGCCTCTTTGGCTGCTTCAAGCGCGGGCAAAAAGTCGTTCATAAGCACTCTAGCGCCATAAACCGACTGAAAGCCATCTCTAAAGGTCGTATCCATAACATCGATAAATTTCTTTGCCATATTTCACCTCATTAAATTTATAAATTTACTAAAAAGCGGTCATAAAAAATGGCTAAATTTGATAGAAACTCAAATTAGCCATTTTGCTTGTTTTTGGTATTTTACAACCAAAAACTTTTATATCATTTAAAAAGTGAGAGTAAGAAGTTAAATAATCCGCCGTGGCTCGCATCAAGCACCGGCTTTATCTCCATCAAAAAGACGCAGAAAAAGACTAAAACTGCCACTTGGATGATGATGTAAGGCACCACGCCTTTATAAATAGCAGCTGTTTTTATCTCAGCAGGTGCGACTGATCTTAAGAAAAATAGACTAAAACCAAATGGTGGTGTCAAGAATGAAGTTTGTAAATTCATAGCAACTAGGATCGCTAGATAGACTGGGTTTATGCCAAGTTTTGCGGCGATTGGCACCAAGATAGGAAGCACGATATATGAAATTTCAACAAAATCGATAAAAAAGCCAAGCACAAAGATAACAGCCATACTAAAGATGATAAAGCCCCACTTCTCGCCTGGTAAATTTGTCATGAAATTTTCAACTATCTCATCGCCTCCAGTGTAGCTAAAGACCATAGAAAAGGCAGTCGCACCAACAAGTATGGCAAAGACCAGAGCTGTAGTTTTTACGCTCTCAGCCAAAGCCTCTTTCATCATAGAAAATGAAAATGTCCTATAAAACATAGCGAGGATGATAGCGCCCACGCAGCCAAATGCTGAACTTTCAGTCGGCGTAGCGATACCTGCAAAGATAGAGCCAAGCACACAAATAACTAGTAAAAGTGGAGGAAAGATCGCAGTTAGCGCTCTAATGATCTGCTTAAATTTACTAACGCCACTCTCATCTTTTACGATAGGAGCGACCTCTGGTTTAAGATATGCAACTATCAAAATATAAACTATATAAACGGCAACTAGCGTAAGTCCTGGCACAACAGCTTGGTGAAAAAGCTCGCCAACTGGCACTGAAAAGATATCGCCCAAGATGATAAGCACGATAGAGGGAGGGATGATCTGACCAAGCGTACCAGCAGCGCATATCGTGCCACAACCAAGGGATTGATCATATTTATACTTTAGCATTACAGGTAAGCTTATAACGCCCATAGCAACGACGCTAGCTCCTACGACGCCAGTAGATGCTGCAAGAAGTGCTCCAACTAAGATAGTGCTAATAGCGATACCACCGCGAATTTCTCCAAAGAGCATACCCATGCTCTCAAGTAGTCTCTCGGCTAGCTTTGACTTTTGAAGCACGACGCCCATAAAGACAAAGAGTGGAACTGCTATGAAAATTCTACTCTCCATGATAGAGAAAATCCTATAAGGCATGAAGTTAAACATATCTTTAAATACTTCTATACTGCCAAGTAGCCCATCGCCATCGCTAAGGCTCTCTACAACGCTGCCAACCATGCCAAATATCATCGCAACCGCACCAAAGGTAAATGCCACTGGAAAGCCAATGCCAAGCATCAATAGTGCGGCTATAAACATTATCAAACCAGCCATTATTCCCCCTTTTTAGCTTTTTTGTAAAGATTGAAATTTCTTATAAAAAAGCCGATCGCAAAAAATACAAGTATGTAAAATGAAACAGGGATCATCGCTTTTATGATCCATCTGTGAGTAAGACCGCCTGGATCCGCACTAGCCTCTGCTGAGCTATAAGCATCTCCTACAAATCCAAATGATAAATTTGAAACCAAAAGCGCAAATGGTATGACAAAAAATACAGTGCCAAGCATATTTACAAGGGCTTTTTGTCTTTCTGAAAATTTAGCATAAAAGATATCAACCCTAACATGTGCGTCCTCTTTTAGAGCATAGCTCATGCCAAGAAGAAATATCACGGCAAAAAAGTGCCACTCAAGCTCCTGAAAAGCAACGTTGCCGTAAGAGAAAAAGTATCTTGCCACAACGTTAAAAAATACGTCTATTATCATCAAAGCCATAATAAACATACAAATATAGCCGACTATATCGCCAGCCTTGTCAAAAAATCTCTCAATCTTATCCATTAAAAACCTTTAATAGTTCATTTATCATGATGATGAGCACGCAAACTGGTGCTACATATCTTAGTAAAAAATACCAAGCATTAAATACAAAATCGCTCATATATGGGCTAAATAGCACATATAAAGCATCTCTTTTCATAAAATATCCTACAAATATCGCTCCGCCGATGCCGCTAATTGGTAGCAAGATATTTGAAGCGGTAAAATCAAGAAAATCAAAGAAATTTTTACCAAAGAGCATAAATTTATCGCCAACATTTTCTATATTTGATAAAAGGCATAAAAATCCCACTATGAAAATCCCAGCTCCAACTATGCTAAGAGCCTTTCTTCTGCTCATGCCATACTCTCTGATCAAGAAAAATACAAATGGCTCAACGATAGAGATCGCTGATGTGATACCAGCAAAGATGAGCGCAGCAAAAAACGCCACCGCTAAAATTTGACCTATCACACCAAGCTTAGCAAATAGCGTTGGTAGTGAGATAAAGACAAGACCTGGTCCTTGAGATGGAGTAGCTCCAAATTCAAATATAAAGGTAAAGATAACAAGACCTATCATGATAGCAAGCGCGATGTTTATAAAGACGATGCTTAGCGTTGAAGTGGCTAAATTTGTATCATCGCTTATTCTAGCTGAATAAGTAATGATCGCTGCCATACCAAGAGATAGCGTCCAAAATGCAAGTCCAAGATCTAGTAAGA
>JAHADO010000449.1 GCA_018375265.1 Campylobacter concisus
TATCTTAGTTGAGTTTATCTCGTAATCAACCACATCATTTACCTGCATATTTGATATCTTGGTATCAACCTTTAGCACGTTTGCTAGGTATGGGTCTTGAGCTGCTAAAAATATCATCACAGCACTAAAAATAGCCACGACGAAGTAGAAAATTTTTACAACCAACGCTTAGACCACTCGTCATATAAATTTTCTGATTTTATGATCATCTCGATCATCTCTCTAACAGCGCCATTGCCGCCTTTGTGCTTCAGCTTTGTCTTTACATCAAGCTCTTTAATGGCATCTTTTGGCTTAAAGCTCCATGCAACTGCGTCTAAAATTTTATAGTCATTGTAGTCATCGCCGATAGCCGCTGCGTTTTTAAAGCTAAGCCCTTCAAATTTTAATATCTCGCTTGCTACTTCAAATTTATCGCCAACGCCTTGATAGACGTGGTTTATCTTTAGATCCTCAGCCCTTCGCTCAACGATAGCCGACTTTCTGCCAGTGATGATAGCCACTTTCTTGCCAAGCTTTAGCCAGCTTTCTATCGCGTAGCCATCTTTTACGTCAAAAAATTTAAGCTCTTCGCCGTTTGCATTGTAGATGATCTTGCCATCAGTGAGGCACCCATCAACGTCTAAAAATATAATTTCTATCATAAAACGCCCTTAGTACTTGGAGTGCCGATCCTTGCGTTTTTAGCAAGTGCTCTGCGCAGTGCTACGGCAAATGATTTAAACGTTGCTTCAATGATGTGATGAGTATTTTTGCCACGAATTTGATTTAGATGAAGAGTTATAGCTGAATTTATCGCAACTGCTCTAAAAAACTCCTCCACAAGCTCAGTGTCAAACTCGCCAACCTTAGCATTTTCATTAAAATTTTCATATATGAGGTAAGCTCTGTTACTAAGATCTAGTGCGCAAAAAACAGCCGCCTCATCCATAACAACGCTCGCCTCGCCAAACCTCTCAACACCACTTAATGGATATAAAGCCTCTTTTAAAAGCTGCCCCAAAACTATGCCTACATCCTCGACGCTGTGATGAAAATCCACATGCGTGTCGCCCTTGCATGAAATCTCAAGATCAAGCAAAGAGTGCTTTGTAAATGCCTCAAGCATGTGGTCAAAAAAGCCAATGCCTGTGCTTATCTTTGCAACCCCAGAGCCGTAAATTTTAAGCTTCATAGAGATTTGCGTCTCTTTTGTGTTTCTAGTTAGTTCTAAAATTTCCTCTCTCAC
>JAHADO010000015.1 GCA_018375265.1 Campylobacter concisus
GACATTTGTTGATACATAGCTTCTAAACAATTTTTAAAAGCTTCTACTGGACCAACTTGACCATCTGTTGTTATCGTAAATACGATCTTCTCGTAGTCTGGGTCATCTTCAACCAAGACGTTTTGTATCTCATAAACTGCTTTTTTAACAGGTGTAAAGAAAGCGTCTAGTGCGATATACTCGTCTTCAATCTCTTCTCTGATCTCTTCACTAGGAACATATCCGATACCTTTTTGGATGATAACTGAGAAATTCAACTCAGCATCTTCGTTGATGGTTGCAAGATATGCGTCTGGATTAACGATCTCAACTAGGTCGTTATTTAGATCAGCCCCAGTTATCTCTTTTGGTCCTTTAAAGCTATACTCTATAACTTCACGCTCGCTGCCGCTTTTTAATTTAAATCTGATCTTCTTCAAATTTATAATAAAAAATGCCACGTCTTCAAGCATGCCGCGCATACTGTCAAATTCGTGACTAACGCCTTTTATCTTTACACCAATAGGAGCAAAACCTACTGTGCTTGTGTAAAGAAGACGGCGTAGTGGGTGAGCCAAAGTAACAGCATAACCTGCTTCAAAAGGATATGCTGTAATGTTAGCGACATTTTCGCTAACACTTTTAACTTCTATTTCAGTTGGCATATAAGCTGATGTAGTAATCTTTCTCATCTTTATACCCTCTATTATTTTGAGTAAAGCTCTACTATAAATCTTTCCTCAACAGGAATGATAACCTCTTCTCTTTCTGGATTTCTAGTGAAAATTCCAAATTTTTTCTCTTTTTCCACATCTACCCAAGCAACGATGCCAGTTTGAGCTGTAAGATCGATTGCGCGAATGATTTGTGGATTGTTTTTAGATTTCTCAGCAACTTCTACTTTAGAGCCTGGCTCCACTCTGTAAGATGGGATATCTACTCTCTTGCCATTTACTAAAATATGTCCGTGAGTTACAAGCTGGCGAGCAAAACGACGGGTCGTTGCAAAGCCCATTCTATAAACAACATTGTCTAATCTTTGCTCTAGTAGTTGAACCAAAAGAGCACCGGTGTTGCCCTCGCGGCGTGCTGCTTCTTGGAACAATCTTCTAAATTGTTTCTCTGAAACACCATACATAAATTTAGCTTTTTGCTTCTCGCGAAGTTGTAAGCCATATTCGCTTATTTTTGCTCTTCTTTGTCCGTGTTGTCCTGGCGCATAAGGTCTTTTTTCTAAAGCGCTTTTACCAGCAAGTCTTCTTTCGCCTTTTAACGCAAGAGACACACCAAGACGTCTTTCTAATTTTTCAACAGGTCCTGTATATCTAGCCATAATAATTTCTCCTAATTTTCTCTAATTATACGCGGCGGCGTTTTGGCGGTCTGCAACCATTGTGTGGTAAAGGCGTGATATCTTTGAAGAAAGTTACTTTTATGCCTTCAACACCACCTACACTCTTCACAGCCGTTTCACGTCCGCTACCTGGACCTTGAACCTTGATGCCAACTTCTTTAATACCGTGTTCTTTTGCTTTATTTAAAGCATCTTCTACAGCTTGTTGAGCTGCATAAGGAGTTGATTTTTTACTACCCTTAAAGCCTAAGCCACCTGCACTACTCCATGCAATAGCATTTCCCATTTCATCAGTTACAGTTACCATAGTGTTGTTAAATGTTGCACTGATATAAACGATACCTTTGGCTATGCTTTTTCTAACTACTTTTTTCTTAACAATTTTTCTTTTCGCCATTTATTATCCTTTAACCCTTGCCTTACTTAGTAGCCGCACCGACAGTTTTACGTCTGCCTTTTCTGGTTCTAGCATTAGTTTTAGTCTTTTGACCACGAACAGGAAGACCCTTTCTGTGGCGAAGACCTCTATAACTTCCAAGATCCATAAGAGCTTTGATATCCATAGCAACTTGTTTTCTCAAATCACCCTCAACGATATGGTGCTCTTGAATTTCTTTACGGATAGCTGCTGCTTCGTCTTCGCTAAGCTCGTAAACTCTCTTGTCGTAAGAAATTCCAGCTGCGTCAAGGATTTGACGAGATTTGTAAAGACCTATACCATAGATATAAGTCAAACCATACTCTATTCTCTTTTTGTTTGGTAAATCTACACCTGCAATACGTGCCATGCCTTATCCTTGTCTTTGTTTATGTTTTGGATTTTCGCAGATAACACGAATTATGCCACTACGTTTGACAATTTTACATTTGTCACACATCTTCTTTACAGAAGGACGAACTTTCATTTTAGTCTCCTAAAAATTTATTCCACTTTTTTAGGGGCTGCATCAGGTCTAAAGAAATAATTTAAACCAACTATTTTCAAAATAAGTGGGGAACTTTGAAAATAATTCTTCATACAGCTTTTCGCAAAGCTTGGATTTTACCCAAAACTAGCTTTAAATTTACTTAGCATATTTGCCAAGAGCCTAAATTTACTTATATCTATAAGTGATCCTGCCCTTGTCTAGGCTATATGGCGTAAGTTCTACTTTTACGCGGTCGCCAGGCATTATCTTTATATAATGCATTCTCATCTTACCGGCGATATGACATAAAATTATATGTTTGTTGTCAAGCTCAACTTTAAAAGTTGCATTTGGCAGTGCTTCAACAACATTTCCATCAATCTCAATGACATCGTCTTTTGCCACAAACTCTCCTTTCTTTAAATTTTTGATATAAATTTTACGCTTGGCTTAAAATTTCGGCTTTGCCATTAACTATCGCCATGCAATGCTCATAATGGCTAGTTCTCAAACCATCTTTTGAGGTTACTTTCCAGTTATCGCTTCCTAAAACTGGCGTGCCATCTTTTTGGCAGATCATCGGCTCTATACAAAAAACCATTCCCTCTTTTATCTTTGGTCCAGCTTTTGGATTATTTCCTTCAAGATAGTTTGGAATTTCTGGCTCTTCATGTGGCCTTTTGCCTATGCCATGACCGCAATATCCGCGCAAAGGCACATATCCTCTACCAAGAATAAATTTCTCAAGCTCATAGCTAATCTCTTTAAAATGCATACCAGCTCTTATAAAATCAATTGCAAAATATAGCGCGTCTTTTGAGCAAGCGATCAAAGCTTCGTCTTCTTTTGAAATTTTACCAACTCCAAATGTCCTAGCTGAATCACCAAAATAACCATCTAAATTTGAGCCAATATCTACACTAACGATATCGCCCTCTTTTAGTTTGTATTCATTTGGAATTCCGTGGATCACCACTTCATTGACGCTTATGCAAGCTGCATTTGGAAAGCCATAAAGCCCTTTAAAGGCCGGTTTTGCTCCAGCGGCTCTTATCATATCTTCGCAAATTTTATCTATCTCAAGAAGTGAAATTCCAGGTTTTATGATCGTAGAAACGTGATCAAGTGTTCGAGCGACGATCTTGTTCGCCGCTCTCATTTTCTCTATCTCAGCTGGTCTTTTTAGCGTGATAGCCATTTTATAGACCTACTGCACTTAGAGTTTGGTATTTGTTTGTATAAGACTGAGCTTCTATACGTCTCATCGTATCAAGTGCTACCGAAACCACGATAAGAACTGATGTACCACCAAAATAAAATGGTACGCCCATAGTCTTTACAAGTACCCAAGGTAGTGTTGAAATGATACCTAAGTATAAAGCTCCACCTAAAGTTAGTCTGCCAGCTACTTCATTTAGATAGCTAGCTGTACTTTCGCCCGGTCTAACACCTGGGATAAATCCACCTTGTTTCTTTAAATTTTCACTTATATCTTTTGTGTTAAACACGATAGATGCGTAGAAAAACGCAAAGAAGATGATAAATAAAAATGTTAAAACATTAAACATATAGCCATTTGGACTTAAAAAGTCGTTGATAGCTTGGATTACTGGATTTGTACTAGCTTGTAAAATAGTACTTGGAAACATCAAAATCGCACTAGCAAATATCGGTGGGATAACACCACTTAAATTTACTTTGATCGGTATATAGTTCATTATACGTTTGTTTTGATTTTCCATTATCACTTTTCTTGAGTAAGAAATAGGGATACGTCTTTCGCCCATCTCGACAAAGATAATAGCACCAATGGTAGCTAAAATGATCACCAAAATAGCGATGACTGTTAGGAAATTCATCTCAGAAGTATTTACCAAATTTACAGTTCCGCCGATCGCACTAGGTATGCCAGAGACGATGCCCGCAAAGATGATAAGACTTATACCATTGCCTATACCGCGCTGCGTGATCTGCTCACCTATCCACATAAGTAACATAGTGCCAGTTAGCATAGATACAGCAGAGATCGCGATAAATAAATTCATATCTATCATGATAGCTTGCTCGCCACCACGACCGCTTAAGCTTTGAAGTCCGATAGAGACGCCGATTGATTGTACAAGAGTGATAACGATGGTCGCATAACGTATGATTTGCATATATTTTTGCATACCGTCGCGCTCTTTTTTCATCTGACCTAACTTTGGAAATGTCGCTGCTAGAAGCTCCATGATGATCGAAGCTGTGATGTAAGGCATAATGCCTAGAGATATGATACTTAAACGCTCAGCGGCCTTACCACTAAACATATTAAATAGACCCAAGGCGTTGCTATTGTTTGAATTGAAAAATTCTTTAATTACGTCGACATTAACACCAGGAACTGGCACATAAGCCAGTATCCTGTATGCGAACAAAAATGCCAACGTGATTAAAATCTTGTTGGTCAGTGTTTTATCCATTATTTTGTTCCGCTAACGCTAACGTTCTCGTCTTTGATCTTTGAAGCAAGAGCTTTTGCGCTTGCACCGATTAGTTTTATCTTAGTAACGCTCTTTGAAATTTTATGAACGCTAGCTATTGTTGCTATTGAAATTTCAGCAAGCTCTTTTATAGCTGCGATCTTTTCAACATTGATAACATAAGGTTTTTCAAATTTAGAAGCAAAGCCTACCTTTGGAAGACGTCTTTGAAGTGGTTGTTGTCCGCCCTCAAAACCTCTTTTTTCATTGTAGCCTTTTCTCGCTCTTTGACCTTTATTACCTTTGCCAGCAGTTTTGCCATTGCCACTGCCTTGACCACGACCTATTCTTTTAGTTGCATGAGTTGAACCTGCAGCAGGTGTTAATTTTTCTAATGCCATCTTAACTCCTTTCTCTTAGCTTTTTAGCAAACTAAGTGCTTTTATAGTAGCACGAACGACGTTTGCTGAGTTGTTTGAGCCAAGTGATTTAGTAAGGATATCCTTAATACCTGCAAGCTCGATAATAGGACGCGCACTACCGCCTGCGATAACACCAGTACCTTCGCTAGCTGGGCGAAGTAGCATTCTACTTGCATTGTATTTTACCTCTACATCGTGAGGGATAGTTGTGCCCTTGATCTTAACGTGGATAATATTTTTAAATGCGTCGTCAATCGCTTTTCTCATCGCATCTGGCACCTCTTTAGCTTTGCCATATCCAAAGCCAACTAGGCCATTTCTATTACCAACAACAACTAAAGCTGTAAATCTAAATCTACGACCACCTTTAACAACCTTTGTAACCCGACCGATATCGACGATTACTTCTTCAAATTCTTCTCTATTATATTTTTCCATCGATTTTCCTTTGGGTTATAGCTTGATGCCATTTTCTCTTAAAGCTTCAGCAAATGCTGCGATAACGCCATGGTATAAATAACCATTTCTATCAAAAATTGCAACATCTATCTTCTTAGCTTTTAAAGCCTTAGCAAATTCTTTAGCTAAAGTGACCGCACCTTCTTTATTTGCTTTTATGCCTATTTTTCTACCATCAACTGCAGCTAGTGTAGTAGCTGTAACGTCGTCAATCGCTTGAACATAAAGAGTTCTGTTCGATTTGAAAACAGAAACTCTTGGGCAAGTTGCAACACCAGAAATTTTACCTCTGATTCTTCTTTTTCTCTTAATTCTAAGAGCGATTTTTCTTTTTAGTACTTTTGCTGTCATTTACCGCTCCTTACTTCTTAGATGTCTTGCCCGCTTTGCGGATGATACGTTCTTCTAGATATTTAACGCCTTTGCCTTTATATGGCTCAGGTGGTCTAAATCCTCTAACTTGAGCAGCCACTTGACCTACTACTTGTTTGTCGTCACCTTTGATAGTAATAACGTTTTTATCAACGCTAGCTTCAACGCCTGCTGGTAGCTCATAGTTGATAAGGTGTGAAAAACCAAGAGAAAGCTCTAAAATTTTACCTTTTGCAGCTGCTTTATAACCAACGCCGTTGATCTCAAGCTGGCGAGTAAAGCCATGAGTGATACCAGTTACGATGTTGTTAGCAAGTGCTCTATATGTTCCCCAGTAAGCTCTGCTTTGGCGATCTTCGCCCTTTGGAGCAAAAACTATATGACCATTTTCTATCTTGACATCAACGTGACCTTTTGTGTCAAGCTCTTTTAAGTGATTGCCCTTTTTAAATTTTAGGACATTATTTTCAACGCTAACGTCTACACCACTTGGGATAGCGATAGGCTGTTTTCCAATACGTGACATTTTTTTCCTTTACTTGTCTAGGGTGTTCCTACATTTACGAATAAACACCACAATGCCGTAAATTTGATCGTCAAATTTGACGAAACCTTCATTTGAATTTCAAAATTTAGCTTTGGCGAAATATAAAATTTCACCTAGCTAAAAAGAAATTTTAACCTTAAGCTATAAGGTCAAAATAGCGTTTTTAACGCAGTTTATTACCAAACGGTGCAAAGAACCTCGCCGCCAACGCCAGCTTTACTTGCTTCAATACCGCTCATAACGCCTTTGCTTGTGCTAACGATAACTGTTCCGTAACCATTTTTAAAACGCTTAATGTCGTCTTTGCCTTGATAAACACGGCGACCAGGTTTTGAAACCCTTTTAAGCTCGTTTATAACGCTTCTGCCGTACTCATCATACTTTAAAACTACGTTTATAAATTTCTTGTTACCTTCTTCGATAACGTTGTAGCTCTCGATATAGCCTTTTGCTGCAAGGATAGAAAGAGTAGCCTCAACAACCTTAGAATGAAGCAATTTTGCAGTCTCAAGTCTTCTCATACTTGCATTTCTAATGCGTGTTAATCCATCTGATATTAAATCGTTCAACATTTCTCTTCCTTACCAACTTGCTTTTTTAAGACCAGGTATTAGGCCTTCGTTAGCCATTTTTCTTAGGCAAACACGGCAAATTCCAAAATCTTTATAAACAGAGTGCGGACGACCGCAAATTTGGCATCTAGTATAGCCACGAACCGCAAATTTTGGCTTGCGTGCAGCTTTTGCTATCATTGATTTCTTTGCCATTTTACTTTCCT
The DNA here is from genome assembly GCA_018375265.1 of Campylobacter concisus. Lineage (GTDB taxonomy): Bacteria > Campylobacterota > Campylobacteria > Campylobacterales > Campylobacteraceae > Campylobacter_A > Campylobacter_A concisus_AB. Next base: position 7,282 of record JAHADO010000015.1, read on the forward strand.
TTTGCAAACGGCACACCAAATAGCTCTAGCAATTTGAATGCCTCTTTATCGTTTTTAGCCGTAGTAGCAATCGTAATATTCATACCATGAGTTCGTAAAATTTTATCATACTCAACCTCTGGAAACATTAGCTGCTCGCTAAGACCAAAGTTATAGTTTCCACGTCCATCAAAGCCATTTTTTGGAAGACCACGGAAGTCTTTAACTCTTGGAAGAGCAACGCTGATTAGCTTATCTAAGAAAGCATACATTTGCTCTTTTCTCAAAGTTACTTTGATACCAACAGGGAAGCCTTCGCGAACTTTAAAGCCAGCAACTGATTTTTTAGCATCAGTGATAACCGCTTTTTGTCCAGCGATAAGTGAAATGGTATCAGCCATATTTTGAAGCACTTTCTGATCTTTCGCAGAGTCTCCAGCGCCTACACTGATCACGATCTTCTCGAGCGCAGGGATAAGCATTGGATTTTTGATGTCAAATTCTTTTACGAGAGCTGGCTTGATAGTTTCGTTAAATTTATCTTTTAATCTACTCATATCTCTTATCCTTCAACTTTCGCGACATTTGATATGTCAATTGGCATCTCTTTATTTACGTGACCACCATTTGGAGTTTTTTCGCTTGGTTTGATAGCTTTTTTAGCTACTTTGCATCCCTCAACTATAACCTGACCTTTTTTTGCAAGAACTGCTAAAATTTTACCAGTTTTGCCTTTATCGTCACCAGCGATAATCTTTACAGTATCGCCTTTTTTGACTTTAAATTTTACATTAGCCATTATAAAACCTCCGGAGCTAGCGAAACAATCTTCATAAAGTTAGCATATCTAACTTCACGTCCAACTGGTCCAAAAATACGAGTGCCGACTGGCTCTTTTTTGCTATCAAGTATAACAGCTGCGTTCTCGTCGAAGCGGATTAGCGAACCATTATCTCTTTGAACCTCTCTTTTAGTTCTTACAACAACAGCTTTTACAACCTGTCCTTTTTTGATCTTACCATTTGGAAGAGCTTTTTTAACAGAGCAAACTATGATATCGCCAAGTGTAGCGTATCTTCTTTTGCTGCCGCCAAGAACTTTTATACACATTAACTCTTTTGCGCCGCTGTTATCAGCAACTGCAAGTCTTGTAAAACTTTGAATCATTACTCAACTCCCTTTGCCAATACAGCTTTTAAGCGAAAATTCTTGCGAGCTGAAAGTGGTCTGCACTCAACTGCAACAACTGTATCGCCTGCTCTTGTCTCATTTTTCTCATCATGAACTAAATACTTTTTAAAGCGTTTTACAAATTTATGGTATCTTGGGTGCATAACGCGTCTTTCTACCAAAATAGTAGCTGTCTTATCTCCAGCTTTTTGTAAAACAACACCTTGAATTTCTCTTTTTAATGCCATTTTACGCCCCTTGTCTTGTTGCACTAATTGCAGTGTTGATCTGAGCTATCTCTTTGCGAACAGCACTAATCTCATTAGGGTTGCTTAACTGCATAGTTTTTAGCTTTTGTCTCAATGTAAATAAAAGCACCTTTTTCTCTTTTAGCAACGCGTTTAATTCTGCAACGCTCTTATCTTTTAACTCAGTATATTTCATTTTCACTCTCTCGCGTTACAAATTTTGATTTGAAAGGAAGTTTGTGTAGAGCCAAAGTTAAAGCTTCACGAGCCAACTCTTCGTCAACACCAGCCATTTCAAATATTATACGACCAGGTTTGATGTTCATAACCCACTCTTCAACTCCTGCCTTACCTTTACCCATACGAGTTTGTAGAGGTTTTTTAGTAAGTGGCTTGTCAGGGAAAACCCTAATCCAAATTTTAGCCTGTCTCTTTACGTGACGAGTTAGAGCTTGACGAGCAGCTTCTATTTGGCGTGAATTTACTCTACCAGCCTCAACAGCTTTAAGTGCAAATTCGCCAGTTGCTAAAGATGCTCCGCGAGTCGCATAACCACGGTTGCGACCTTTCATTTGCTTACGAAATTTCGTTCTTTTAGGCATCAACATAATTATTTACCTCTTCTTGCTCTACGTGTTTTCTTAGGTGCTTCTTCTTCAGTTTTCTCAGGTTGAACACCTTTTTGAAGAACCTCACCTTTAAAAATCCATACTTTAATACCTATGTTTCCATAAGTTGTATGAGCCTCAGCTACACCGTAATCTATCTTTGCTCTAAGAGTATGAAGCGGAACGCGACCTTCTAGATACCACTCGGTTCTTGCCATCTCAGCGCCACCTAAACGACCAGCAACTGAAATTTTGATACCTTTAGCGCCTGATTTTTGAGCACCTTGGATAACTTTTTTCATAGCACGTCTAAATGCGACACGCTTTTCAAGTTGCATAGCTACGTTTTCAGCAGCAAGTTGAGCTGAAGCTTGAGCTTTTCTTTCTTCTTTGATATTTACATTTACTTCTTTGCCGATAAGTTTGCTAACTTCGTTCTTTAGGTTTTCAACATCTTGACCTTTTTTGCCGATGATGATACCAGGACGAGCTGCAACTACGGTTACACGAAGTTTTTTAGCCGTTCTTTCGATTAGAATTTGGCTAATTCCTGCATAGTAAAGTTTTTTCTTTAAAAATGCACGAATTTTGTAATCTTCACCGATATTTTCAGGAAGACTTTGTTTGGTTGGAAACCATCTAGATTCCCAGTTGCGGTTAATTCCTAGTCTAAGACCTATTGGATTTACTTTTTGTCCCATATTATGCTTCCTTCTTTTCAGGTTTAGATACTTCTACCATTACATGAGAAGTAGGTTTGCGAATTTTGCTCGCTGTTCCTCTTGCTCTTGGTCTAAATCTCTTTAATACAGGACCAGCGTCAACGCGGCAACTAGTTACTACAACTTCTTCTGGCTCAAATCCGCCATTTGCTACTGCTGAGCTAATAGCGTTTGCTATAAATTTAGCACCACGATTTGGCATAAATTGCAAGCTTGCAAGTGCTAGCTCGGCATTCATACCTTGAACTTCTCTTGCTATAAGTCTTGCTTTTGTAGGAGAAAGTCTTACGAATTTTATAATTGCTCTACTCATATCATCTCCCCTTACTTGCCGATTTTCTTTTGCACTGAGCCTTTGTGACCCTTAAATGTGCGTGTTGGAGCAAATTCGCCAAGTTTATAGCCTATATGATTTTCTGTAACATATACAGGAATAAAGCTCTTGCCATTATGAACGTTAAATGTTAGTCCAATCATTTCAGGTACAATCGTGCTACGTCTTGACCAAGTCTTGATTGGTTTGTTATCGTTTGCATTTTTTGCGGCAATAACTTTTTTCATTACATGATCATCTACGAAAGGACCTTTTTTGAGTGATCTTGCCATCTCTATTTTCCTTTCCTTCTTGAAATTATAAGCTTATCGCTAGCTTTTTTACGGCGAGTCTTAGCACCTTTAGTTGGTTTACCCCATGGAGTAACTGGGTGACGGCCTGAATTTTTCTTACCTTCACCACCGCCGTGTGGGTGATCAACTGGGTTCATAGCAGAACCACGCGTTTGTGGGCGGATACCGCGGTAGCGATTACGTCCAGCTTTACCTATAGTGATGTTAGCCCAGTCTTCGTTGCCTACTACACCGATACTTGCCATACATTCAGCTAGCACTTGTCTCATCTCGCCACTTGGCATTCTTAAGATAACATACTTCTCTTCTTTGCCCATTAGCTGAGCATAACCACCAGCTGAACGAGCTATCTGAGCACCTTTACCAGGTTTTAGCTCTACGTTATGAACGATAGTACCAACTGGGATAAATCTTAATTTCATAGCGTTGCCTGGTTTAATATCTAGTGAGCCCTCATCGATAGATGCGATAACGTCGCCAACATTTAGGCCATTTGGTCTAATGATATAGCGTTTTTCGCCATCTTTGTAAGCTATAAGAGCGATACGGCAGTTTCTGTTTGGATCGTACTCGATCGCTTCAACTTTACCCTCTATACCAAATTTGCGACGTTTAAAGTCGATGATACGATAAAGTTTTTTTGCACCTGCTTCTTTATGTCTTGAAGTTATACGACCATTATTGTTTCTACCGCCAGTTGCAGGTAGTTTAACAAGCAAGCTTCTAACGCTTGGTTTAGCTGTTATATCTTCAGAGCTTAGTCCAGTCATATATCTACGACTAGGTGTATATGGTTTATATGATTTTATAGCCATCTTACGCCTCCGTATTTTCTAGGCTTACGCCTTCAGGTAACTTAACGTAGAATTTCTTTATCTCGTCACGTTGGCCTGCTCTTCCTCTAAAACGCTTAACCTTGCCGCTAATTCTAAGTGAATTTACGCGAACAGGCGTTACTCCAAAATACTCTTGTAAAACCGCTTTTAAGCTGTTTTTTGTAACTCTTGGTGAAGTTTGGATAACAACAACGCCTTGTTCTTGAAGGCCTAGAGTTTTTTCTGTATAAATAATTGTTTTGATATCAGTTATATCCGCCATTTTAGCCCTCTTTTGTTATAGTTTTTAGTGCAGCTTTTTCAATGATAACCGAACTAAATGTAGAGACAAGATAAGCATTTACCTCATTTGCATCTACTACATAGCAGTTTGCTAAATTTCTAAAAGCAAGTAGTGTTTTATCGTCTAGTAAATCTTTAACGATAAGCGCATCTTTTACTTTTAAATTTTTGATGATATTAGCTGCATCTTTTGTCTTTCCAGACTCGATTGAGATGCTATCTACTGCGAAAATTTTACCATCTTGTGCTTTTACTGCCAAAGCGTACTCAAGAGCTAGTCTTTTTTGTTTTTTATTGACTTTTTGAAAATAGTTTTTCTCGTTTGTTGGACCAAATGCAACTGCACCGCCTACCCAAACGTTAGTTCTAGTTGAACCTGCTCTTGCGCCACCACGTCCTTTTTGTCTCCATGGTTTTTTACCACCACCGCTTACAAAAGCACGGCTTTTAGTATGAGCCGAATTTGCTCTTATACCAGCAAGGTAAGATTTTACATAAAGATATAGGTTGTGCGGATTTACTTCAGCGTAGCTTGCAGGAAGCTCCAACTCGCCTGAATTTTCAAATTTATCGTTTAATACGTGAATTTTACTCATTTTACAATCCTTATTTTACCCATTGCACCATTGTGACCAGGAACGCAACCTTTTACAACTACGATGCCATTTTGAGCGTCAAAGCTTATTAGCTCGTTTTTAACAGTAACTTTCTCATTGCCCATGTGTCCTGCCATTTTCATACCTGGTTGAACACGACCTGGCCATTCGCAGTTACCAATTGAACCGTGGCGTCTGTGGAAACGTGAGCCGTGGCTTTTTGGACCACCACCGAAACCATGTCTTTTTACCACACCTTGGTAGCCTCTACCTTTTGAGTTAAAGCTAACTTTTAAAATTTTAGCCTCATTTAATGGTGTAAAGTCTAGGTTTCCAACTTCGCTATTAGCTACTTCAAGCGTAGCAAATTTGTTAAATTCTGCTGTCAGATTGTATTTCTTTTGCTGACCAGCGATAGCTTTGTTGTTTGCTTTAGTGTGGGCATACGCTACGATAGCACGTTTGTTTTCGTCAATCTCACATACTTTAGCCTCAACTAGCTTAAGTAGTGTAACTGGCGTACTCTTCGTGGCAATCGTTCTACTCATGCCTATTTTTTCTACAATATATTCCATACTCTTATCCTTTTGTCCGCTTATTTCATCGCACGAACTTCGACATTAACTTCTGGAGCTAGGTCGAGTTTTGTTAGGCTATCTACAGTTTCTGGAGTAGCAGCTACGATGTCAAGCATACGAGCGTGTATTCTCATTTCAAACTGCTCACGTGAGTCTTTGTTGATGTGTGGAGATTTTAAGACTGTATAGCGTTTGATCTTTGTAGGCATTGGTACCGGGCCACGAACGTC
>JAHADO010000450.1 GCA_018375265.1 Campylobacter concisus
AAATATACTAATCAAAAATAATGATGACGAGAAGATCAGTCTAAAGTCACGTATCAAGGACGATGACGATGTTTTGGCTGAAATTTTGGTCTATCTAAGAAAGGATAAGAAATGATAGATTGGGGAGTAAAGTACGCAGCGATTTATAAAAGCACAAAAGGGATGTTAAAGCCTGTTGAGGATATCGATTTTGTCGATATCGACTCACTTTACGGACTAGAGAAACAAAAAGAAATTTTGCTAAAAAACACTAGAAATTTTATAGCTGGCGACGAGGCAAATCACGTGCTTCTTTGGGGTGAGAGAGGATGTGGCAAGTCAAGCCTTGTAAGGGCTGTTTTTACTAAATTTTATAAAGAGGGACTTCGCATCATCGAGATCGGCTGCGAAGATCTAAAATACCTTGGCGACATCATCGACGAGATCAGAAAGAGCGAGTTTAAATTTATCATTTTCTGCGACGATCTAAGCTTTGAAAATGGTAGCAATGAGTATAAATTTCTAAAACCTATCATGGATGGCTCTATCCAAAAACCGCCTAAAAACGTCCTTTTATACGCCACATCAAACCGCAGGCATCTAATAAGCGAGTTTAAAAGTGAAAATGAAAACTCAGAGCTAATAGACGGAGAAATCCACTATAGCGACGCAGCTCAGGAGAAAATTTCGCTCTCAGACCGCTTTGGTCTTTGGATCAGCTTTTATCAAGGTAACTACGATGAGTATCTAAAAATGGTTGATTTTTACTTTAAAGACTACACTGGCGACAAAGATGAGCTTCACACGCTTGCTAAAAATTTCGCCACTTTAAGAGCCAGCAGAAGTGGCAGGACGGCAAAGCAGTTTTATCTAACTTTTAAAGAAAATTTAAAATGAGATCAACTGATCTGTTTTTAGCTTTGCTAAGTCACAAAAGTAGAAATTTTGACGAGCTAAAATGGCCAGGTGAGGGCACTTTCGAGGTTGTTTTAGGAGCTATTTTGGTGCAAAATACCAACTGGAAAAACGTTGAAAAAGCGCTAGATAATCTAAAAAAAGCCAGCAAAGATAGCCTGCAAGGCATTTGCGCGCTTGAAAACAGCGAGCTTGCCACACTCATAAAGCCAAGCGGCTTTTACAACACAAAGGCAAAACGGCTAAAGACGCTTTGTCTAGCTATAAAAAATGAATTTGAGAGCTTTGATAATTTTAAAGAACATGCAAGCCGTGAGTGGCTCATAAGCATA
>JAHADO010000451.1 GCA_018375265.1 Campylobacter concisus
TAAAGCACTTTAATAATCACTTTAGCACGATCGGCATAAATGGCATGAATGAGCTACTTAGAAATTTTACTGGCGACAAAGAGAACATCTCAACTAAATTTGGACGAGAATTTGCCCTTGAGATGGTTGGCTTTTTACGCGATAAGATAAGGACATTTCAAGAAGAGAGCGGAAATTTATACAACCTCGAAGCAACTCCAGCTGAGGGCACGACATACCGCTTTGCCAAAGAGGATAAGAAGCGCTACCCAGACATCATCCAAGCGGGCGAGGGGGATAATATCTACTACACAAACTCAACCCAGCTACCTGCAAATTTTACAGATGACGCTTACGAAGCGCTTGATCTGCAAGATGAGCTACAAAGCGCCTACACTGGCGGCACCGTCTTTCACCTATATATGAAAGAGCGCATCAGCTCGGCTAAAGCTTGCAAAGAGCTTGTAAAGAGTATAATCTCAAACTACAAACTCCCATACATCACGATAACGCCGGTATTTAGCGTCTGCGCAAAGCATGGCTACATAGCTGGCGAGCATGAGTTTTGCCCACTTTGTGATGCAGAGCTGATAGAAAATGAAAAGAAAAAATCCAAATAAGGATAGAAGATGACAGAAAAAGAAATTTTAGAAAAAGTGCAAGACAAACGCACAAGATGCGTGGTTTATACTCGTGTTATGGGTTATCACAGACCAGTTGAGAGCTTTAATCTCGGTAAAAAAGGCGAGCACAAAGAGCGTGTTAAATTTGACGAATACGCAAGTTGCTGCAAGAGATAAATTTCTTGCTTAAAAACAATAATAAATTTAAAAAAATCAATTAAAATGCAAATCAAAGGCACGCCCTTGTGCCTTTTAGTTTAAAAAAGGGTCAAAACTTGCAAAAAGTCTTTAGTATCACGCCATTTACTACGCTTGACTATCCTGATAAAGTGGCTGCTGTCATTTGGTTTGCAGGGTGTAATATGCGCTGTGGATACTGCTATAACGTCGAGGTCGTAAGGTCAAATGGCTCTATAAGCCTAAGCGAAGTTTGCGACTTTTTAGACCGCAGGGTCGGCAAGCTAAATGGCATAGTCTTTAGCGGTGGCGAATGCACTGCAAACCCTCTTTTTTTAAGGCTAGCACGTGAGGTAAAGGCGCGCGGCTTTAGCTTAAAAGTAGATACTAACGGCTCGTATTGTGACGTCTTGAAAGAGGCGATAGATGAGGGGCTTATC
>JAHADO010000452.1 GCA_018375265.1 Campylobacter concisus
GGTATCCACCTAAGCCTTGCTCTAATGGCTTACAACTCACATGAGCTAGTTGAGCTTGGAATTTTAACAGATGCGATATTTGCTGTTATTATCATGAGCGTTCTAGCGATTAGATTTTATAAAGCTTATGATAGCTTAGATACTTCTAAAGCTTCAAATTTAAGGGGTTAGAGATGGATAGTTTAGCTTTAATACTTATCTTACCGCTCCTTGGTGCTTTGATCTTGTTTTTAAGTCCTAAAAACTATGCAGTACTTAGCGGACTTCATGTCTTGTTTTCTGCTGCGACATCAGTGGCTTTACTTAACAATGTTCTTAAAGTTTTAAGTGGCGGAACTTTTTATAGTTTTGATAAATTTTTATTCTTAGATAGCTTAGGCTGTGTTTTCTTAGTGCTTATCGCCGTAACTGGATTTATAGTAAATTTCTACTCTATCCACTATATGAGATGGGAGCTTGAAGATGGACACATTCACTTAAGTGATCTTAAAAAATACTATGCACTAAGCCATGTATTTATCTTTACAATGACTTTAAGTGTTATTTGCAACAACGTTGCGTTTATGTGGGCAGCTATCGAGGCTACTACACTAGCTTCTGTATTTTTGGTTGCTATTCACAAAGATCAAAAATCAACAGAGAGTGGTTATAAATACATCGTTCTTTGCTCAATCGGTTTAGCATTTGCTCTTTATGCAACTGTTCTTCTATACTCAGCTACATATAGCACATTAGGAGATGGTGAGGCTTCTATGCAGTTTTCAAGCATAATGGAAAATGCTAAAAACCTAAATCCAGATGCTGCAAAACTTATCTTTGTATTTGCGCTAATTGGTTTTGGTACAAAAGCTGGTCTTGCTCCAACTCACACTTGGTTGCCAGACGTTCACGCTGAAGGTCCAGCACCTATCTCAGCATTGCTATCAGGCGTACTTTTAAAATGTGCGATGCTTGCACTTTTAAGATACTACGCTATCACAGCTCAAGCAGTTGGATTTAGCTTTGTTGAAGGCGTAATGATCGTTTCAGGAACTATCACACTTTTTGTAGCAGGATTTTTCCTAATAAGACAACACAACGTAAAAAGAATGTTTGCATACCACTCAATCGTTCACATGGGTGTTATCGCATTTGCACTTGGTGTTGGCGGTAAATTTGGTCTATTTGCAGCGATATTCCACTGCTTAGCTCACAGCTTCACAAAAGCTTTGGC
>JAHADO010000453.1 GCA_018375265.1 Campylobacter concisus
GCTTTGATATGGCGCAAAATATCAAAGAAGTTTTGTTTAAATTTGCAGAGCTTACAGATGAGACTCAAGGCTTTAAGTACCACGACGGCAGAGCGATAATTGGCTTTGTCGATGGCACTGAAAATCCTGATGGTGAAGATAGAGACCACTTTGCAAAAGTTGGCAAAGAGGATTCTAAATTTAAAGGTGGTAGCTACGTTTTTGTGCAAAAATACTTCCATAAAATGCAAGAGTGGAACGCCACAAGCGTGAGCGAGCAAGAAAAGGTTATAGGCCGCTCAAAAGAATATGACATCGAGATGGACGAGAGCGTAAAACCTACAAATTCACACTCAGCTGCTGCAAATGTAGGCGACGATAAAAAGGTCGTGCGTGGCAATATGCCATTTACTGAAGGTAGCAAAACAGGCACTTACTTCATCGCTTATGCTAGCACCTTTTCAACGGTTGAACTTATGCTTAAAAAGATGTTTATCGGCGAGCCAAAAGGCAACTCAGATAGGTTGCTTGACTTTAGTACGCCAGTGACTGGGGCGCTCTTTTTTGCTCCTACGCTTGATATGCTTGGCGATTACGAGGGATAAATTTAGCTTGGGGTGAAGCAAATTTGCCCCTTTAAATTTATAAGGAAAAAGATGCCAGAGTGGTTTATCTACGCAGCTCTTTCGGCTGTTTTTGCTGCACTTACCGCGATCTTTGCAAAGCTTGGCGTAAAGGACATCGACAGCGATTTTGCGACATTTATAAGAACGATCGTTGTCGTTTTTATGCTTGTTTTGCTTTTAAGCGTGGCTAAAAAATGGCAACCACTAAGCTCACTAAGCCCTAAAAACTGGCTCTTTCTCATACTAAGTGGCATGGCAACTGGGCTTTCGTGGCTTATGTATTTTAAAGCGATGCAAGCGGGCAAGGTCTATCAAGTAGCACTGGTTGATAAATTTAGCGTTGTGCTAGCTGTCATTTTGGCTGTCATATTTCTTGGTGAGAGGCTAAATTTAAAAGAAATTTTAGCCGTTTGCCTTATCGTATCTGGCGTGTTTTTACTCATTTTTAAATAAAATTTTCTGCATTATTCTTAAAGTATATTTTTAATTTTAATTTTTAATTAATCAAAAAGCCCCTAGAATTTGACAATTTCATTTTGAAGGGAGAAATATGAAAAAAATTATTCTATCAGCCATCGTAGCTTGTGCTGCATTTGGTGCAGGCA